>CALMPZ010000167.1 GCA_937871645.1 uncultured Polymorphobacter sp. | reverse complement strand
CCCCTCTCCCCTTGCGGGAGAGGGCGACTCGCGCGGCAGCGCGGCGGGGTGAGGGGTCGGGCGCCGGTGCAGTCGGAGAACCCCTCACCCCGGGCCGCCTGCGGCGTCTCTCGCCCTCTCCCGCAAGGGGAGAGGGAAGCGTGCCGCTAGCCGCTTGCGCATCCCGCCGCTATCGTCGATCCACGAATCAACAGGGCGCACCCATGACCAATCGGCTGTTCTACGGCGACAACCTCGATGTGCTGCGTTCCAGGATCGCCAGTGACTCGGTCGACCTGTGCTACATCGACCCGCCGTTCAATTCGAAGCGCAACTATTTCCAGATCTACAACAATCAGGGCGGCGAAGATCGCGCACAGGCGCAGGCCTTCGTCGATACCTGGGAATGGGGCGACGAGGCCGAAACCGGCCTCGCATGGATTACCGATGTCGACCGGCTCAACAGCGGCAAACTGACGCCGCAGACGGTGGCGCTGATCCGCGGCCTCGACCAGGTGCTCGGCCACGGCAGCCTGTTCGCCTATCTGATCCACATGACGCAGCGCATCGTCGAAATCCACCGCGTGCTCAAACCGACCGGCAGCTTCTACCTCCACTGCGACCCGACGGCGTCGCACTATCTCAAGCTGGTGTGCGACGCTGTGTTTTGCGGGCAGGGCGGAGATTTTCTCAACGAGATTATCTGGAGTTACCGGCGCTGGCCCACTGTCTCAAAAAGCTTCCAGAGAATGCACGACGTCATCTTTTTGTACTCGAAGCGCACAGACAGACAGACGTTCAACACGCTTCTGGATTCGCCGACTGCAAGCTCGATGAAGCGGTGGAAGGGAAAGACACAAAAGGTCACGTTTGACGAGAATGGTAAGCGCAATCCGACCATAGAGGTCGATACTGAGTCAGACGGCGTAGCGATGAATGCCGTCTGGTCGATACCCATTATCGCGCCTGTGGCGAAGGAACGCCTCGGCTACCCCACCCAAAAGCCCGAAGCCCTGCTCGAACGCATCATCAAAGCCTCGTCGAATGAAGGCGATGTCGTCCTCGACGCCTATTGCGGCTGCGGCACCACCGTCGCGGTGGCGCAGCGCTTGGGCCGGCAATGGATCGGCATCGATATCACCTATCAGTCGATTGCGCTGATCCTCAAACGCCTCGAAGACCGCTACCCCGCCGACTGGCCGGCCATCGAAGCGAATATCGTGCTCGACGGCGTGCCGCGCGACCTGGCGTCGGCGGTGGCGCTGGCGAACCGCAAGGACGACAAGACGCGCAAGGAATTCGAGAAGTGGGCAATCCTGACCTATTCGAAGAATCAGGCGCGCATCAACGAGAAGAAGGGCGCCGATGGCGGCGTCGATGGCATCGCCTATTTCCTGCTCGACAAGGACAGCAACGGCAAGGCGATCTTTCAGGTCAAATCGGGGACATCGAACCGCGCGACGCTGGCAACGCTCAACAGCGACCGCCAGCGCGAAAAGGCCGAGTTCGGCTTCCTGATCACCATGGATTTGCCGACCAAGCCGATGCGCGACGAAATCGCCGCTGCGGGCAAATACAAGCACCCGCTGCTCGACCGCGAGGATGACCGGTTGCAGGTCATCACCATTGCCGAAATCCTGCGCGGTGTCCGCCTCGACGTGCCGATGGCGCGCACCGACGCGGTCAAATCGGCGGCGGCGATCAGTGCGGATGCCCGGCAGGCGCAACTGCTCTGAAACGTCGGTAAAGTGCGGCGCAATGCTGCCGAAACCGTGCAATTGCGCGCCGCTGCTGAAATTCGACTTGCGGCGAATTTATAAACTAACATACTGAAAATAAACAATAATATTGGCTTTAATCGCGACTGTAAACTTCGCAAAAACCCGCTACACCCGTAAAGACTGACCAGATTGCCGAGGTGTAGGCAAAGCGCCTTTGCGCGCCGCCGACCGAATTGCGGTACCGAATGGACCCCAGCTTGCGCTGGGGAAGCGAAAATCTAACAAATGGGTGCAGGGGTCACCCCTGCCCGCCGGAGGCCCTTGAAGCCTACAAAAACCGCGCCACCACGTCGCGGTAACTGCGGCTGACCTTGACCTGCGTGCCCGACCCCAGCACCAGGAAGCATTCGCCATTGGTGTGCGGCTTGACCGACTTGACGTTGTCGAGGTTGACGATCGTCGAGCGGTGGATGCGCTGGAATTTGCGCGGGTCGAGGCGCTTGTCGAGGTCCTTCATCGTCTCGCGCAGGATCAGCGTCTGGTCGGCGGTGTAGATGCACATGTAATCGCCCGCCGCATCGATGCGTTCGATATCGGCAACCTCGACGCGGAAAATCTGCCCGCGGTCCTTGATGTTGATGACCTTTTCGAAGCGGTTCGACGCCGGTTCGTCGGCGGTGGCCGCCATGTCTTCGGGCAGCGCTTCGGGGGCGACGGCTTCGAGGATTTCCTTGAGCCGGCCGCTTTCCTCGCAGCTGCGCTTTTCGGTCAGGCGCTGGCGGACGCGCTCGATGGTCGCCGCCAGCCGGTCTTCGTCGACGGGCTTCATCAGATAGTCGACGGCATGCGCTTCGAACGCCTTGAGCGCGTGTTCGCCGTAGGCCGTGCAGAACACGAACAGCGGCGGTTCGATATCGGCGAGGCCGCTGACCACCGAAAAGCCGTCGAAACCCGGCATCTGGATGTCGAGGAACACCAGGTCGGGTTTCAGCGTGCGGATGGCGCGGATCGCCTCGCGGCCATTGGCGCAGCGTTCAACGATTTCGATGTCTTCGAAGGCGCCGAGGCGCAGTTCGAGCCCTTGAATGGCCAGTCGCTCGTCATCGACGAGGATCGTCCGGATTGGCATGTTTGACGTCCTTGGGTGCAGTTACTCGGGTTTGCCCCCCGGGATCGTTGCAGTGGCCACACTAGCCGAAATCGGCCTTGTGTCCAATATTTGGTAGGGAATATCGACGAGCACGATCAGACCGTGCGGTACATTCTCTGCAATTTCAAAGCGCTGATCACTCCCGTAAGCCTGCTGCAAACGGTCGCGGATGTTGGCCAAACCAACGCCCGTCCCTGAAGTGGTGACCGGCAGCTCGTCGTGCAAGGGCGCGTCGCCCAGCCCCGGGCCGGTATCGGTGAGGGTGACGATCAGCCGCTCGCCCATGACGCGGGCATCGATATGGATCTCGGCGCCCTCCTCCAGCGGCGTCACCGCATATTTGATGGCGTTTTCGACGATCGGCTGGAGCAGCAGCGACGGGATGCGGCCTTCCATGGCTTCCGGGGTGACATCGAAGCGCGTGCGCAGCCGGTCTTCGAAGCGCGTGCGTTCGATATCGAGGTAGAGTTTGAGCGCCTCGATTTCCTGCGCCACCGTCGCCAGCCCCTCGCGCTCGCCGACCAGGCTGTAGCGCAGGAACGAGCTCAGCCGCGACAGCATGGCGTTGGCGCGCACGGTGTCCTTGAGCAGCACCAAGGTCGAAATCGAATTGAGCGTGTTGAACAGGAAGTGCGGGTTGAGCTGGTAGCGCAGCATTTCGAGCTGCGCCGAGTTGGCTTGGGCGGCGACCTTGAGCATGCGCTCCGACTGCGCAGACAGCAGCAGATAGTAATTGATGCCGTAATAGAGCCCGGTCCACGCCCCGAGCACCGAAAAGTCGAGCAGGATGGCGCCGAGGAACTCGATGCCCTGCGGCCGCCAGCCGGGTTCATAGAAGGTCGCGTGCGCCCAGACCTCGATGACCGAAAACAGCGCCGAGGCGCCGCCCAGAATCAGCAGCGACAGCGTCCACACATAGACAGGCTTCATGCGGATGATGCGGCGATAGGCGGCCGCCATCAGCAGCGTCAGCGAAAACCCCGTCGCGGTGACGATGATCGTCGGCAGGATGAAGGTGAGGCCCATGCGGTTGGCGAGCCCGCCAAGCGCGCGCAGCAGCAGATACGCCGACCAGCCGCCGCCCTGGAGAATCCAGAACGCGCGGTTCTTGTCAGCGAAAAAACCCTGGTTGCGAAGTTGTTCGAGCGCCATGCGGCGATGCTAGCAGCTAAACGCCCGGAATGGCCAATCCCCCCAGACTCAATCCTCGGGGGCGATGGTGACCTTGAGGCCGTCGAGCGCCGGCGTGAAGTTGATTTGGCACGATAGCCGCGACGTCGCGGTGCGGTGATCGGAGCCGCCGAGCAGCTCGTCCTCGTCGGGGCTCGGCGTGCCGACGCGGTCGGACCATGCCGGATCAACCACGACATGGCAGGTGGCGCAGCTGCAGCAGCCGCCGCAAAGTGCCAGCAGCTCATCCATGCCGCCATCGCGGATGATTTCCATGACCGACAGGCCCGGCTGGGCGGCAATTTCAGTGGCGGCGCCGTCGCGGTTGACGACGATGATCTTGGTCATGCTGGGTGTCCTGTCGACTGCAAGTTGCGCATTGCCTATTAACGCGCGGGGCGGCTTGTTCAAGTCGCCAAGTCAAACGAGGGCCGACCGATGGGACTGACTGCTGCACAATTGCGCGCCGGGCTCGATGCCGTGGCCGCGGACGATTCGCGAATCGCCGCCGCCATCGCGCGCGTCGGCTACCCCGAAGAACGCATCCGCGGCCGTGGCATGGTGACGCTGCTGCGGACGATTGTCGGCCAGCAGGTGTCGTTCAAGGCCGCCGACAGCATCTGGGCAAAATGCGCCGGCATCGTCGGCGACGTCGAGGATCCGACCGCCTGGCTGGCGCGCAGCGATGAAGAGCTGCGCGCCGGCGGGCTGTCGCGCCAGAAAATCGGCTATATGCAGAGCCTCGCGCACGCCACCGCCAGCGGCGCCATCGACTTCGATGCCATGCCCGCCGATGACGAGGCGGCGATCGCGCAGCTGGTGGCGGTCAAAGGCATTGGTCGCTGGTCGGCGGAGGTCTATCTGCTGTTTTCGGAAGGCCGCACCGACATCTGGCCGGCGGGCGATCTGGCGGTGCAGATCGAGACCGGGCGCATCCTCGGACTCGATTCGAAACCGTCGGAAAAGCAGACGCGCACGCTCGCCGAAAGCTGGGCGCCGCACCGCGGATCGGTCGCGGTGTTCATGTGGCACCACTACAAGACTGCGGTAATATGAACAGCATTTGGCGCGTGTAGACTCTCGGCCACAGGTCGCCGCAAAATCATATTAACGATAACATTGATTTACACGGTGGATTGATCATGCCACCGTAAACTCGCCCGAATCACGGAGGGGTTATTTGTGCGTAAACGTGTTTTGATTGCGTCAGTTTTGGTATGCGCCAACACCGCCATGACACCGGCTGCGGCGGTCGTTGCACCGATTGCCGTCTACAACCAGGTCGTCACCGGCTCGACCATGCGCTGGGTGCGCGCGCCCAGCGGCGTCGGCGGCCAGTTGTTCACGATCGCATCGTCGGGCAGCACGACGCCGGGCAGCGCCACGGTGGATTTCAGTTTCCTCAAGCCAGTGCTGTCGGCGCTTGGCCCGGTCGCGTCCAAGCTGACGCTGACCGCCACGTCGACGGTCGCGGCAACGCCGGTTCTGTCGTATCTGGCACAAACGCCGGTGGATGGCAGTTTTGCCTTTACCTACACCGGCGCAGCGCCGCTGACTGTCGGCTTTACGACGTATAATGCTGGCGCGAACCTGCTGAGCGGCACGTTCACCAACGCCACCATCGTCGGCATCACCGGCGGCACGTCGGGCAATTTCTCGGCATCGACCGGTGCCGGCAGCATCATCTCGCTGGCGTCCGATTTCCTCGATTTCAGCGGCGCCAACAGCTTCGATTTCTCGATCGGCTTCAATGCCATGACCAGCCCGTTCGGCGTGAGCAATGCCCAGAGCGCGCTCAATACGTTCCGCGCGGCTACCGGCGGCTCATTCGGCACCGATTCGGCAGCAATGACCGCGACAATTCCCGAACCCGCCAGCTGGGCGTTGATGGTCACCGGCTTCGGCGGGCTTGGTGTCGCGTTGCGCCGCCGCCGCAAGCAGGTCGTTACCGCCTGATTTTCGCGCAGCTGACAGCGTCTGTCCTATCCATGCGGCGTGACCGGTCTGGTCACGCCGCAGTTTTATGTGCAGGACTGCAGCCATGATTGACCGCATCGCCAGCCATTCGAACGCCACCATCAAGCGCATCCGTTCGTTGCGCGACAAGAAGTTCCGGCGCCTCGAGGGCCGCTTCCTCGCCGAAGGGTTGCGCATCCTGACCGAAGCGCTCGAAGCCGGCGTCGTCCCCGAGATCCTGGTGTTTGCCGAAGGCGCGCACGGCCACCCGCTGGTCGAGGCGCTGATCGGCGCCGTCGAAGCTTCCGGCGGGCAGGTCATCGAAACCAGCCGCGACATCCTCCACAAGATTACCGAGAAGGATAATCCGCAGGCGGTCGTCGGCGTCTATCGCCAGAACCCGACATTGCTGGCCTCGGTCGACCGCAGCAGCGCGTCGATCTGGGTAGTCTGCGAATCGCTCAAGGACCCCGGCAACCTTGGCACCATATTGCGGACTTGCGATGCCGTCGGCGCCGGCGGCGTTATCCTGCTCGATGCGTCGTGCGACCCGTTCAGCGTCGAATCGGTGCGCGCCTCGATGGGCGCGCTGTTCACCCAGACCATCGTGCAGAGCGACGGCCCGGGGTTTTTCCGCTGGCTGCGTCAGGGGCCAGGGATGCTCGTCGGTGCGTCGCTCAACACCGAAACCGACTATCAGGCGGTCGCCTACACCGCGCCGACCTTCGTGTTCATGGGCAACGAGCAATCGGGACTGCCGCCCGAATATGAGGAAGCCTGCGACGCACTGGTCAAGCTGCCGATGCGCGGCAAGGCCGACTCGCTCAATGTCGCGGTGGCGACCGCAGTGCTGCTCTACGAAGTGCTCAACCAACAGCGCCGCGCCTGATGCGGCAACCGGGCCACTGGCGGACGCGACCAGCACACCCTATCTAACCTCGCGTGAACCGCTTTCCACCCAACCGACGTGACTTGCTGCGCGGCGCGATGCTCGCCGGCGGGGCGTTGGCGCTGCCGGCATGGGCGCAGCGCGTCAGCCCAGGTCTGGAAGCCCCGGTACTGCCCAGCGTCAGCGGCACCGACATCAAGCTCGACATCGGCCATGCGATGGTCAGCGTCGATGGCCGCACGACGCACGCCGTCGCTGTCAACGGCAGCGTGCCCGGCCCGCTGCTCCGGCTGCGCGAAGGCCAGAACGTCCGGCTGAGTGTGACCAACGACCTCGACGAGGACAGCTCGATCCACTGGCACGGGCTGCTGCTGCCGGCGCAGTTCGACGGCGTGCCCGGCGTCAGTTTCCCTGGCATCAAGCCGCAGTCGACGTTCGTCTATGAATTCCCCATCCGCCAATCGGGGACGTATTGGTATCACAGCCATTCAGGGCTGCAGGAGATGATGGGGCATTACGGCCCGATCGTCATCGACCCCGCCGGTACGGACCGCGCGCCCTATGACCGCGAGCATGTGCTGGTGCTGTCCGACCATAGCGTCACGCACCCGCACAGCATTTACCGCAACCTCAAGCTCCAGCCGGGCTACTATAACGAGGCGAAGCAGACGCTTGCCGGATTGCTGGCGGGCCAGGACCAGCCGGCGGGCGAACGCCTCGACTGGGCCGGCATGCTGATGGACCCGACCGACATTTCGGACGCCACCGCCACAACCTTCACCTATGTCGTCAACGGCTACGGCCCCGCCGACAATTGGACAGCGCTGTTCAGGCCCGGCGAGCGCGTGCGGCTGCGCGTCATCAACGCCGCGGGCATGACGATCTTCAACCTGCGCATCCCCGGGCTGGCGCTGACCGTGGTCGCTGCCGACGGGCTCGATGTCCAGCCCGTCACCGTCGACGAACTGCAGATTGCCGTCGCCGAAACCTATGACATCATCGTCACGCCGAGCGCGGACACCGCCTATACCATCGTCGCAGAAACCATCGACCGGTCGGGCATGGCGCGCGCCACGCTGGCCCCGCGCCCCGGCATGGTGGCGCCGGTGCCGCCGCTGCGCACCCGGCCGCTGCTGACGATGACCGACATGGGCATGGGGGCGATGGGAGAGGGCGGCATGGCGGGCATGGACCATGGCAGCATGGACCACGACATGCGCGACGGCAGCATCGCGCCGCAGGTCAAGATGGGGCCCGGCGTGCAGATGATCTCGCCGATGCCGACCGACCGCACCGGCGAGCCGGGGACCGGCTTGACCAATGTCGGGCACAAGGTGCTGACCTACCGCGACCTCAAGGCCGCAGCCCCCAACCCCGACACGCGGGCGCCGTCGCGGGCGATGGAACTGCACCTGACCGGCAACATGGAACGCTATATGTGGTCGTTCGACGGTGTCGCCTTCACCGACGCGCGCCACCCGATCCCGTTCATTCAAGGCGAGCGCGTCCGCATCACGCTGGTCAACGACACGATGATGAACCACCCGATCCACCTGCACGGGCATTTCTTCGAGCTGGTGACCGGCCATGGTGACCATGCGCCGCGCAAGCACACCGTCAACGTCCAGCCCGGCGGGCTGGTCAGCTTCGACTTCACCGCCGATGCGCTCGGCGACTGGGCGTTCCACTGCCACATGCTGCTGCACATGCACGCCGGCATGATGCGCATCGTCAGCGTGCGGCCGGCATGAGGGTGCTCGCTGCCTTGCTGCTGTGCGTGGCGAGCGCCGCACGGGCGCAGGACCCGCATGCCGGGCACACCATGCCGCCCGCTGCCGTGCCGAGCGAAATGGACATGGAGGTGAGCGCGCCCGATCCCGCCGCACCGCCGCCCGCCCCCGCCGTCGGCAACGCGCCCGCCCCTGCGCCACCCACCGACCATTGGGCCGACCGCGACTTCCCGCCCGCCGAAATGGCCGCCGCCCGTGCGAACATGATGAGCGAACACAGCGGCAGCTTCGCGCAGATCATCTTCAACCTCGCCGAAGCGCAGTTCGGCGACGGCGAGACCGGCTACCGCTGGGACGCGCAGGCGTGGTTCGGGGGGGACATCAACCGGCTGGTCATCAAGAGCGAGGGCGAAGGTGCCGCCCACCTCGAAAGCGGCGAAGTCCAGGCGCTTTACAGCCGCGCCATCGACCCCTACTGGAACCTGCAAGCCGGCGTCCGCCACGACTTCGAACCCGGCCCGGCGCTGACCTACGCCGCGTTCGGCATCGAGGGACTGGCTCCCTATTGGTTCGAAGTCGAAGCCGCCGGCTTCATATCCACCGACGGCGACGTGCTCGGCCGCCTGATGCTGAGCTATGACCAGCGCATCACGCAAAAACTGATCCTGCAACCGCGCGCCGAGTTCAACCTGTCGGCCCAGGACATGCCGGCGCAGCGCGTCGGCGCAGGCCTCGTCAACGCCGAACTCGGGCTGCGGCTGCGCTACGAATTCAGCCGCAAATTCGCGCCCTATGTCGGCATTTCGTTCGACGGCACAACCGGCACCACCGCCAGCTACGCTCGCACCGATGGCGAGGCGCCGACGGCGACGCGGTTCGTCGTCGGCAT
>CALMPZ010000166.1 GCA_937871645.1 uncultured Polymorphobacter sp. | reverse complement strand
ATATCAACGGCGCAAGCTTGATGACCTCGGGCCGGGTCCCGGCCACGAACAGAAGCGTTCGTCGCGGCGGGGACCAATTCGCCATTGTAACAGGCTACGCCGGTTCGGGGGCGCGGCGCAAGGCGGCATTGCGCGTGCCGATTCCGCCGGGGCGATGCGGGCTTGATGCGAATCGCTTGCATTAACTTGAGTGATAATGCTACTGGTTCGCAATTGCTGGAACATGCCGGCATTGGTGGAGGTCGCGTGATCGTTTGTGTCTGCAACGCACTGGGTGAGGCGCAAGTTCGCGCAGCAGCACGCGCCGGCTCGAAGCGCCCGGCGTGCGCCTATGCCCGGCTCGGCTGCAAGCCGGTGTGCGGCCAGTGCCTGCCGTTCGCCCGCCAGGTCATCCGCGACGAGACCGCGCGCGCCAACTGACGCCGTCGCGGCAATTTGGCCGGTTCTGCCGCGCCCGCATCGGCGCTATAAGTGACAGATTGGCGCACGCAGAAAGGGCAGCCGCATGAAGGGCGACACCAAGGTCATCGAATTCCTCAACGCCGTGCTGAAGGGCGAATTGACCGCAATCAACCAATATTGGCTGCACTACCGGCTGCTCGACAATTGGGGCGTCAAGAAACTCGCCGATTATGAAAAGCACGAATCGGTCGACGAGATGAAGCACGCCGACCGGCTGATGGAGCGCATCCTGTTCCTCGATGGCTTGCCCAACCTGCAGGCGCTCGGCCGGCTGCGCATCGGCGAAACTGTCGAGGAAGTGCTCAAGGCCGACCTCGAACTCGAAGTCGAAGCCATCGCGCTGTTGCGCGAGGCGGTCATCCACAGCGAAAACGTCCGCGACTTCGGCAGCCGCGAGCTGTTCGTCGACATCCTCACCGCCGAGGAAGAACATGTCGATTTCATCGAAACCCAGTTCGAACTGATCGCCCGCACCGGCATCCAGAACTATATCCAGCTCAACAGCGAAGCGGCCGGCAGCTGATGGCGCGCATCGATTTCATCGAGCTGCCCGCCACCGACATCGCCGCCAGCCAGCGCTTTTACACGACGGCGTTCGGCTTCGACATGACCGCGTTCGGGCCGAGCTACGCCTGCACGATGACCGGCGATGTCGACCTCGGGCTGCAAGCCGATGCCGCCGAGGCCACCGCCGCGCCGCTGCCGGTCATCCATGTCGACGACCTCGATGCAGCGCTCGCGGCGGTCACGCAGGCCGGCGGCGTGGTGACCAAGCCGGTGTTCGGCTTTCCCGGCGGGCGGCGGTTTCATTTTCGCGATCCGGGCGGGAATGAATTGGCGGCGATGCAGGCGGATTAAGGCCTAAGAGCCTCCGGCGGGCAGGCCTGAGGCCTGCACCCATTTGAAGTAGCACCATCGTCATGGTGTTGTTGCTTCGTCATCCCGGCGAAGGCCGGGACCCAGCTTTCATTTCACCG
>CALMPZ010000165.1 GCA_937871645.1 uncultured Polymorphobacter sp. | reverse complement strand
CGATCATCCGCTCGCCCAGCGCCTTTGCTGCAGGTGCAGCAAACGCGACCGCGATGTCGTGCTGCTCGCAGCGCTGCGCCGGCGCGCGGCGAACGGCGCGCTGCAGGCCCAACTGATAGTCGCGCGCGGGGTCGAAAAAGCCGATTGCCACCGCGTCGGGCACCGCTGCGACCGCTGCGCGCGTATCGAACTGGCGGGTGCCGATGGCTTCGCCGGCGACGACGGTGCCGAGGTCGGCCGCAGGTATGGACGCGATGACATTGCCCGGCCCGCCGCGCAGCACGAGGCCGCCGTCGCTGCCCGCGCCAAGATCGGCAATCGCCAAATCAGCCAATGGAATCAGCGTTTCAAGCTGGCTTCGCAGACTGCCGGCGCGCAGCGCGGCAAATCCGTGGATTGGCGCGAATACCCCCGTCGTCGCGGGTGCCGGCAGACCGACAGTGCCGAACAGATCGGCGGCAATGTCCGCCGCATCCGGCGCTTCGCTGTCGGCAATGATTTCAAACGTCAGGTTCGGAATGCGATTGCCATAGTCGGCGAGCGCGAGATCTTCGAACACGACATAGGCAATGCCGCGATAGGCAGGCGCATGCGCCAACCCCTCTGTCGCGACAATCAGCGGATCGGCGGACTGCGCCTCGGTTCCCGGATAGAATCGCATCGTGGTCGCAACCACGAAACTTCCGCCACTGTTGCGCAACAATTTCCCGTCAGCCCATATGCGCGCGATCGCGCCGACGTGCCGTGCGGCCAGCGCCACCGCAAACGACGCCGAATAGGTGTAGCCGGTGCCCGCACGCTGCTTGCCGCCGCCGCTGCGCGCCTGCGATTCGCGAATGCCCGGCGACCAGATCAGATTGCCGGCAACGCGCATCCGGCCGTAGATACGCGGTATCGGCTCGCCGTAAGCCGAGCTTTGCACCGCAAGGTTGCCACTGCGCGACGATTGCTGGCGGCCGCTGCCAAATATGACACGGTCGAGCGAAGCGCCGAGGAACGAGCCGACAAGCCCGCCGAGCGGACCGGCAACGGCCGTTCCGACCGCGGTCAATACAAGCGTAGCCATCGTTCAGCACCTCTCTGGAAATCGGTAGCTGCCGAGCAGGGCCCAGGCAGGATCGGCGGGCGACTCGACGACGCGTCCAACACCGGCATGAGCATGAACGAACTGCGTATCGGCACGGCTGCCGCGTGGCATGTTGTCGACCTGCACGGCGAGATGGCGCTGCCCCGGCGCCGGCGCGAACAGCCAGACATCGCCCGCCGCCGGAGCCGTCACGCGCTGCAACCCCGCGCGGGCCAGTAGCGTGTCGATCAGCGCTTCATTGTCGCCACCCAGTTGATAAAGCGGCAAATTCGCCAGCACCAGCCCCGCCGCCTGTGCTGCAACCAGCGCCACCCCGACGCAATCCAGCGCCAGCCCCGGCACCCGCCCCTGGCTGCGGAAGCGCGTACCGATGCAGGCCCGCACCGCTGCAACGATCGCCTGCGACTGCGGGTGCGCGCGCGTTCCCGTCGTCATATGCCCGGGAACCTGGTCAGCACATCGCCGCCGGGCACATGCGGTTCGCCGCGGAAGTTGGCGGCATTGGCGAAGCGCGCGCTGCAGGTCGCAAAGCTCTTGTCGCAACCCTCGCGGATTTCGACGCGCGTGCCGACGGACAACGCAAACGGCAGTGGCTCGAAAAATTCTACTGTTGTGCCCGACGCGGCGGCAATGCGTACGTCAATGCCGGCGTTGCCGCCGGCAAGCGTGCGCAATCGGCCGTTGGCGAAGTCATCAACCGCACCGCCATCGAGTTCAAACGTCTGCCTGTCGATCACGCCTGTCACCCGTGCCAGCCGCTGCCGCTGCGCCAGATCAGCGCGGCAGAGGGCATCGCATACCTGCGTGCGGC
>CALMPZ010000164.1 GCA_937871645.1 uncultured Polymorphobacter sp. | reverse complement strand
AAGGGTTACACATCAAACACGCCTGTGGCGCCTGCCGCCGGACAATCACTGCACTTGAGCCGAAACGCCGATAGGTTCATCTAGGATGCGCAGCTTTGCGCTGCAAGGCAACCGCTGCAAGACCATGCTGCAAGACAAAGGCTAACACCGTGCCCACCGCCGCCGAACGCCAACTCATTGCCGACCGCAAACTCTACTACGCAAAAGTCGCCGCCGAACTGGAAGACTGGCTGACACGGCACGGCATTGTCGAAGTCGAATGCATGGTGCCCGATATGAACGGCATCGTCCGCGGCAAGGTGCTGCCGGCCGCCAAGATGGTGAAGTCGGTTCAGGGTGGCGCGCTGAAAATCGCCAGCTCGATCCTGATCGTCACGGTCACCGGCGACTATCCCGAAGACCCCGCGGTGGCGCCATTCCAGGACCCCGACATGACTCTGGTGCCCGACCCGACGTCGTTGCGCATCGCCCCCTATTTCAAGGTGCCGACCGCCGTCGTCATCGCCGACCCCTATGGCCGCGACCACCAACCCGTTGAAATCTATCCGCGCAACCTGCTCAAAAAGGTCATTGGGCTGTACGCGGCGCGCGGCTGGAAGGCGCTGGTGGCCCCCGAAGTCGAATTCTTCCTGACCAGCATCAACACCGACCCTGATATACCGTTGAAGCCGCCGATCGGCCGCAACGGCCGCGCTGAAACCGCGTCCGAACCCTACGGCCTCGATGCGATCAACGAGTTCGAGGAGATCATCGACAAGATCTACGAGCACAGCGAAAAGGCCGGGCTCGACCTCGACACGATGATCCACGAAGCCGGCGCGGCGCAGCTCGAAATCAACTTCAACCACGGCGACCCGCTGCTGCTCGCCGACCAGGTCGTGCTGTTCAAGCGCATCGTCCGCCAGGTTGCGCTCGAAAACGGCATGTATGCGACGTTCATGGCGAAGCCCATGGATGACCAGCCGGGCAGCGCGATGCACCTCCACCAATCGGTCGTCGATATCGAAACCGGGCTCAACCTGTTCGCCGATGCCGACGGCCATGACAGCCCGTTGTTCCGTAGTCACGTGGCGGGCCTGCAGCAGCACCTGCCGCAGATCGCGCTGATGTTTGCCCCCAATGTCAACAGCTTCCGCCGGATGCGACCGTCGCACGACGCGCCGATCAACGTGCAATGGGGCCTTGATAACCGCAGCTGCGGCCTGCGTGTGCCGATCAGCGACCCCGAAAACCGCCGCATCGAAAACCGCCTGCCCGGCGCCGACGCCAACCCATACCTGTCGATGGCGGCGTCCTTGGTCGCCGGCTACATCGGCATGATCGAGGAAAGCGAGCCGCGCGCCCAGATCGACGGCAGCGCCTACCGCATGGCGCGTACACTGCCACGCACGCTCAACGAGGCGCTCGACAAGTTTACCCACGCCCGCGCGGTGCGCAATTTGCTCGGCGAGCCGTTCTTCGACGCCTTTGCCGCGATCAAGTTCGCCGAGCTTGAGGCCTATCAGGACGTGGTCACCGCCTGGGAACGCGAGCATCTGCTGCTCAAGGTCTGACCCTTCCGCCTGCTCCCCTCCCGGAACGGGAGGGGCCGGGGGTGGGAACGTCGCCCCTGCAATTGCCGCTGCCGAAGCAGAAGTACCCACCCCCAACCCCTCCCGTTCCGGGAGGGGAGCAGAAAGAGCAGGACGGGAAGCCGAACGAAAGATGCAGCCCTACCCGCCTTCCTGGTACGCCGCGACCGCGCACGCTGCGCCGCCGCGCCCGGCGCTCGACGGTAGCGTCGACTGCGACATTGCCGTCATCGGCGGCGGCTATACCGGGTTGTCATCGGCGCTGGCGCTGGCGCGCGCCGGACACAGCGTTCGTTTGCTCGAAGCTCAGAAAATCGGCTGGGGCGCATCAGGTCGCAACGGGGGGCAGGCGATCCAGGGTTTGCGCAAGGGAGCGGCAGAATTGGTAGCGCAATTCGGCGATGACCAGGCGCGAACTTTGTTGGCTGTGGCCGCAGCGGCACGAGACAATTTCTGGGAACTGACGACGCGCATCAACTGTGACGCCAAGCGCGGCCACCTGCAGGCAGCTGCGCATGCGCGTGATTTGGCCGATCTCACCATCGAAGCCGATACATTTCGCCGGTTGACTGACCATCACAGCCTACAAATCTTGAGCGCCGCAGAGGCCAACGGCGCAGTTGCGACGCGCATCTATCATGGTGGACTATTCGACAATGGAAGCGGCCATGTCCATCCGCTCAACCTCGCTCTTGGGCTCGCATCTGCGGCCGAAGCGTCCGGCGCCGTTCTACACGAATCGAGTACAGTGACGGCAATTACGGACGGTATTGTTCACACTGCTGCCGGTCAAGTCCGCGCAGCTCATACCGTCGTTGCCGTCGACGGCGCTATCGGCAATCTGATGCCAGAACTCGCCAAGACTGTCATGAACATTGGCAATTTTGCAATTGCAACGGAGCAGCTTGATCCACGCGATTTGGTGCTGCCGTGCGATTGGGCTGTCGCAGACACTCGCTTCGTGCTCGACTATTTCCGCAAATCGGCCGACGGAAGACTGTTATTTTCCGGCGGCGAACGCTACCTGCCCGCGCCCCCACCTGATATTGCCTCTTTCGTGCGCCCTCATATGGAGCGCGTCTTCCCGCAACTCGCCGGTGTTCGCATTGACTACAGTTGGAGCGGCGACGTTGCGATCACGCGCAGCCGCTTTGCGGCACTCGGCCGGCGCGGCAGCGTTGTCTACGCCCACGGCTATTCGGGCCAAGGCATAATGTTGGCGACGTTCATGGGCACATTGATCGCGGAGGCGCTGTCAGGAGATAGCCAACGCTTCGATCTTTTGTCGAGGCTTCCAGCAATGCCCTTTCCCGGCGGCGCGCTGCTACGCACACCGCTACATGTTGCAGGGATGCTATGGTACGCGCTACGCGATAGATTATGACCAGACCCAGCACCGCCGCCGACCCCGCCGAACTCGAGGCTTTCCTCGTGGCGTTCCCGCATGTCGAATATTTCGACATCTTCTACACCAACCTGTGCGGCGTGCCGCGCGGCAAGCGGCTGCGACGCCACGAGATGAAGGGCGCCTTCGCCGACGGCCGCTTCCTGCCGGGCTCGGTGCTGGTCGTCGACACGACCGGGCTCGATGTCGAGGAATCGGGCCTGGTCTGGGAAGACGGCGACGCCGACCGCCTCGCCTGGCCGGTGCCGGGCACGCTGACCTTGGCACCGTGGCTCGGCGACGATGCAGCGCAGGTCATGCTGGCGATGCACGAACTCGACGGCACGCCGTGCCAGCTCGACCCGCGCCAGATATTGAAGACGGTGCTCGACCGCTACGCCGCCGACGGGCTGACGCCGGTGCTCGCCTGCGAACTCGAATTCTACCTGCTCGACGCCGAACGCACCCCCGAAGGCGGCATCCAGCTCGCCAAGGGCTCCGACGGTCGTCGCCCGACGCAGGCACAGGTTTACGGCCTCGACGCCGATGACATCGAAAGCAGCTATTTGCGCGCGCTGTGGGAAGCCTGCGACGCAATGTGCATCCCGTCGGGCGCGGCGATTGCCGAATATGCGCCGGGGCAGCTCGAGGTAACGCTAGCACACAAGCCCGACGCACTGGCCGCCTGCGATGACGCGATCCGCTTCAAGCGCGCCGCCAAGGGCGTGGCGGCTACAATGGGCCGCACCGCGACATTCATGGCGAAACCCTTCGCCGACCAGTCGGGCAGCGGGCTGCACATCCATGTCAGCATGGACGACAAGCCGGGCCACAATATTTTCGCGTCCGAGGCGCTCGAAGGCACCCCCGAACTGCGCCACGCCATCGGCGGCGCCTGCGCATTCGCCGCCGACTCGATGGCGTTCTTCGCCCCCAACGCCAACAGCTACCGGCGGTTCCGCCGCAACAGCTACGCCCCCGTCCGCGCCGGCTGGGGCACCAACAACCGCACCGTGCCGCTGCGCGTGCCCGCCGGGCCGCCAAGCAGCCGCCACATCGAACACCGCATCTGCGGCGCCGATGCCAACCCGTATCTGGCGGTCGCCGCCGTGCTGGCGGCGATGCACCACGGGTTGACCAACAAGACCGACCCCGGCCCGGCGGTTGTGGGCGACGGCTACGGCGAAACCGGCGAACGGCTGCCGACCGACTGGGGCTATGCCGTCGAACGGCTGGCGCGCTCGGAGCTGCTGGAGGGCTATTTCGGCCGCCGCGTGCTCGACATGTTCGCGACCGTCAAGCGCGTCGAACAGGAACGTTTCAACGGTGTCGTGACGCCTCTGGACTATGATTGGGTTTTGCGCTCTGCTTGAGTTTCAACGCGATTGACGGAGGGGTTTATGAGCTTGAGGTCAGAACATTCGCGCCGGTCCATTCTGGCCGGTATGGGCATCGCGGCAGTCGGTTTGACGTTTGGCCTTGAAGGCTGTTCGAAGGAAAAAACTGCGGTCGCGGGCGGCGAGGAAGCCAAGCTCAACTTCTACACCTGGGACACCTACATCGGCAAAACGACGCTTTCGGATTTCCGGACCAAGACCGGAATCGACGTCAACATGAGCCTTTTTGCCACGAACGACGAACTTTTCGCCAAGCTCAAGGCCGGAAATCCCGGATTTGATGTCATCGTACCGTCAAACGAGTTCGTTCAGCGCATGTCGCAGGCCGACATGCTGATGCCGCTCGATCACGCCAAGATCCCCAATTTCAAGAACGTCGAGCCGGCGTTCGTCAATCCGGAGTTCGATCCCGGCCGTAAGTGGTCGATGCCCTACACCTGGCTGGTGCTGGGAATCGGCTACCGCAAATCGAAGGTCCAGGGCGTTCCCGACAGCTGGAAATTCCTGTTCGATTCGGACCAGTACAAAGGCCGAATCGCCCTGCTCAGCGAATCGGCCGACGTGATGCGGCTCGGCGCGCGCTACCTCGGCCATTCAGTCAACGGCCTCGATCAGGCGACGATCGACCAGGTCACCGCGATGCTGATCAAGCAGAAGCCGAACATCAAGGCGTTCCACGAAGACAATGGCCAGGACATGCTGCTGGCCGGCGATGTCGATCTGGTGCTCGAATATAACGGCGATATCGCGCAGATCATGACCGAAGACCCCGACATCGACTTTGTCGTGCCCAAGGAAGGCAGCCTGCTCAATTCGGACTGCCTGTGCATTCCCAAGGGCGCGCCGCGCCCGAACAATGCGCACGCGTTCATCAACTTCCTGCTCGACGGCAAGGTCGGTGCGGAGATCGCCGAAACCATCTCCTACCCCACCCCCAACGCCGCCGCGCGTGCGCTGATGCCCGACAGCTACCGCAACAACCCGGTAATCTTCCCGAGCGGCGTCGGCTTCGACAAGTCGGAGTTCGGCAAGTTCGAAGGCGCCGCCCAGCAAAGCGCCTTCGAAACCGCGATGACCAAGATCCGCGCCGCCTGACCGGAGCTAGGTAATGAGCGGCGAAGGCTGGCGGCAGGAACGCAAGACGCTGCTGGCCACGCTGGGGCCGCCGCTGTTCTGGCTGAGCCTGTTCTTCCTGGTGCCACTCGCGGTGGTCTGGGCGTACAGTTTCGGCCGCAACGTCGGGCTGACCGAGATCGAGATATCGGGGACGTTCGCCAACTACGCGCAGGCGATCCAGCCGCTCTATCTCGGCATCTTCTTCAAATCGATGCTGATGGCGGCCGCCTGTACGGTCATCTGCCTGATTGCCGGATTTCCGGTGGCGCTCGCTATCACCTTCGCCCCCGACAAGGCCAAGGCCTGGCTGCTGCTGGCGGTCATGTTGCCGTTCTGGACCAATCTGCTGATCCGCACCTATGCGCTGATCGCGGTGCTGCGCAACGAAGGCTATATCAACCTGACGCTCGGCTGGGTGTGGAAGCAGGTCGGGCTGGTGCTCAACGTGCCGCCGTTCGTACCGCTCGAAATGCTCCACAACAACCCCGCGGTGCTGTTCGGGCTGGTCTATGTGCATTTGCCGTTCATGGTGCTGCCGCTCTATGCCGCGCTCGACCGCCTCGACCGCTCGCTGATCGAAGCCAGCCTTGATCTCGGCGCCGGGCACTTCCGCACGATGATGCTGGTGGTGGTGCCCCTCGCCTTGCCCGGCATATTGTCGGGCGTGCTGATCACCTTCATCCCCGCGCTTGGCGCTTATCTGACCCCCGATCTGCTCGGCGGCCCCGACAGCCAGATGATCGCCAACGTCATCGAACGCCAGTTCAAGCGCGCCAATGACTGGCCGTTCGGCGCAGCGCTGTCGTTCCTGCTGCTCTATCTGACCTTCGTCATGGTCGCGGTACAGGCGCTGATCCAGCGCCGGCGGGGGGCACGATGAGCCGGCCCGCCGATGATGACGGCGTGCTCGCCTCCGAAATCGCCGACGCGCAGCTCGGCCCCGCCGAAGTCAGCGCCGCCATCGCGACGGCACGCCCGCGCCGCAACACCCCCGGCCCGCTCGACTATCTGCAGCGCTGGCCGTTGCGGCTGTGGCTCGTCATTGTCGGGCTGTTTCTCTACGTGCCGCTGATCACGCTGATGGCGTTCAGCTTCAACGACAGCAAGCGCAACATCGTCTGGCGCGGCTTCACCACCGACTGGTACGTCAAGGCGCTCACCGACAGCTCGCTGCTCGAAGCGTTCGGCAACTCATTGTCGATTGCCGCGCTGTCGACCATCGTCAGCGTCATTCTCGGCGCGCTCGCGGCCGTCGCATTGTGGCGCTTCGATTTCCGCAGCAAGGCGGCGTTCGAAGGCGCGATGGCGATGCCGATCGTCATCCCCGAAATCTGCATGGGCGTGGCGATGCTGGTGTTTTTCGCGCGCATCATGCCGTGGCCGCAGGACCTGATCTGGCCGTTCAACCTCGGCCCCATCGTCATCGCGCATATCTCGTTCAGCTTCCCGTTTGTCGCCGTCGTCGTCCGCGCCCGGCTGGCGAGCTTCGACCGGGCGCAGGAGGAAGCCGCGCGCGACCTTGGCGCCACCGACGCGCAGGCGTTCCGCGACGTGCTCATCCCGCACCTCAAACCGTCGCTGATCGCCGGCGCGCTGCTGGCGTTCACGCTCAGCCTCGATGATTTCGTCATCACCTTCTTCACCGCCGGGCCCGACACCATCACCTTCCCGGTCAAGGTCTATTCGATGGTGCGCTTCTCGGTGACGCCCGAAGTCAACGCCGCGTCGACCTTGCTGATCGTGCTGACGGTGCTGCTGACGGTGGTGGCGCTGCGTTTCCAGAACCCCAAGGAGGTCGCCGGCGCATGAGTTCGAAACCGCCGATCATCTCGATTGAAGGCGTCACCAAGCGCTTCGGCGACCATGCCGCGGTCGATGATGTCTCGCTGACCATCAACGAAGGCGAATTCTTCGCGCTGCTCGGCCCCTCGGGCTGCGGCAAGACGACGTTGCTGCGCATGCTCGCCGGCTTCGAAACGCCGACCGAAGGCACCATCCGCATCGACGGCAAGGACACCGACGGCGTCCCGCCCAACCGCCGCCCGGTCAACATGGTGTTCCAGTCCTACGCGGTGTTCCCGCACATGTCGGTCGCCGACAATGTCGCCTACGGCCTCAAAATCGACGGCGTCGCCAAGGCCGAGCGCTACGCCCGAGTCGAGGAAGCACTCGCCCTCGTCCAGCTCGAAGGCTTTGGCGGCCGCATGCCCGACCAGATGTCGGGCGGCCAGCGCCAGCGTGTCGCCTTGGCGCGCGCGCTCGCCAAGCGGCCGCGCGTGCTGCTGCTCGATGAACCGTTGTCGGCGCTCGATGCCAAGCTGCGCGAGGCGATGCGCTTCGAGCTCGCCAGCCTGCAGCACAAGGTCGGCATCACCTTCGTCATGGTGACGCACGACCAGGACGAGGCGCTGGCGCTCGCCACGCGCTGCGCGGTGATGGAACGCGGCCGGCTGATCCAGCTGGCGACGCCGTCGGACCTCTACGAATTCCCAAACTCGCGCTTCGTGGCCGACTTCATCGGCACGGTGAACATGGTCGAGGGCACGCTCAAGACCGACAACCCGACCGAGGCGATCATCGCCACCAAGGAGCTCGGCGACGTCTATATCGACCATGCGGTGCTGGGGAACGAAGGCGCGACCCTGTACCTGGCGCTGCGGCCCGAAAAGATCAGCCTGTTCTGCCGCGACGGGGTGGTGCCGCCCAAGCTGGAGGATTGCCCCGAGGGGTATAATGTCGTCGCCGGGGTGATCGACCATATCGCCTATCTGGGCAGCGAGTCGGTGTTCAAGGTGATCCTTTTGAACGGTCGGCAGATGCTGGTGATCCGGCCTAATCTGACG
>CALMPZ010000163.1 GCA_937871645.1 uncultured Polymorphobacter sp. | reverse complement strand
TGCGCAGCGCGCTCAACGCGCGGCGCATCAACCCGAACGAGGGGCCTGCCCGATGAACGCCACCGCTGCCGTGACTGCCGCGCCCGTGCTGCCAGCGCCAACG
The DNA here is from genome assembly GCA_937871645.1 of uncultured Polymorphobacter sp. Taxonomy (GTDB): domain Bacteria; phylum Pseudomonadota; class Alphaproteobacteria; order Sphingomonadales; family Sphingomonadaceae; genus Polymorphobacter_A. The sequence goes on along the minus strand of CALMPZ010000163.1, from coordinate 4,648 downwards.
CGCGACATTGCGCAGGGCCTGCGCAACATCGCCGACTTCGGCTTCACCATCGTGCCCGACGTGCTGACCGGTGACGCGCTGACGGCGGCGCGCGACGCGCTGTACCGTGCCGCCGCGTCGGACCGTGCACGCGGGCGCGAACAGCATTTCGGCCTCGACTATGCGCATGACAGCTCGAATCAGCGCGTCTGGAATGTGCTCAGCCGCGATCCGGTTTTCGAGGATCTGGCGTTTCATCCGGTCGCGGTCGCCTATGTGAAGGCGCTGCTCGGCTGGCCGGCGCTGCTCGGCAATCTGTCGGCGAACATCACCGGGCCGGGCGGTGGCGAGATGGTGCTGCACGCCGACCAGATCTTCATGCCCGAGCCCTGGGCCGCCGAGCCACAGGGGATGAACGTCGCCTGGTGCCTCGACGACTTCACCGAAGCCAATGGCGCGACGCGCTTCGTGCCGGGCAGCCACAAGCTCAACCGCGCGCCGCGCCCCGACGAAGCCGCGGCGGAGACGGTGGCGATGGTCGCACCGGCGGGCTCGATCGTCGTGTTCGAAAGCCGCGTCTGGCACAAGACCGGGTTCAACCGCACCGCCAACGAACACCGTGCCGGCGTGTTCGGCTGGTACACCAAGCCGATCTACCGCGCGCAGGAAAACTGGTTCCTGTCGCTGCGCCCCGAAGTCCGCCAATTCGCCAGCGACGATGCACTGGTGCTGCTCGGCTACCGCGCCGAAGGGCTGGGGCTGGTGCACGGCATTTCGCCGGCCTGATCAGCCGCCGCGCTGCTGCTTCTCGATGCGCTGGCGGACCAGCGGCAGTTGGTCGTTGCCGAAATACATGTGCTTGTCGTCGACGAAGATCGTCGGCGAGCCGAAGGCGCCGCGCGCAATCGCCTCGTCGGTGTTGGCGCGCAGTGCGGCCTTGACCTCGTCCGACTGCGCCCGCGCTGCGATGGCTGCGCCGGGCAGGCCGCATTCATCGGCGACCGCGATCAGGCACGCCACATCGTCGAGATTGCGCTGGTCGGCGAAATAGGCGTGAAACGCCTGCGCCGCGAACCTGTGTAGTTGCGCCTGATCAGCTTCGAGCGCGCAGCAGAAGCGCATCGCCGCGACTGATTTCAACGGATGATGCGGCGATGGGAAATTCATCGGCAGACCCGCCAGTTCGGCCCATTCGCGCAGCCATTCGAAGCTCTTGCGCAGGCGCGGTGCGGCCGCTTCGGTGCGGCTGGCATAGACCGCCTGATTGACGGCGTTGAACACCCCGCCGACCAGAAACGGCCGCCAGTGGATGGTCGCGCCAGTCTCGGCGATGATCGGCGCGATGTTGTGGAACGCCAGCCGCGTCCACGGCGACGACAAATCGAAGAAAAACTCTACTTTGGCCATGCGCGACGCTCCCCGGACGCGGACTTGGTGCCGCTGCGCTGCAGGCTAGTGCCGACCGCCGCGCGCGACAAGGTCGGCGGCCGCGCCGGCAAAAATGCGGCTTGGTTTACGTTAACGTCAATCTCTGCTAGCCAAGCCGTCGGCGGCGCGCCAATATCGCCTCCGCATGGCGGCAGCGCCACAGCCTGCGCCGCAGAAGCGCAGCCACACAGAACACATGACCACGACGGGGAGTTTTGAATCCATGCCGCAGCCCTACACGACGATCAGCATCGAAAAACGCGGTCAGGTTGACTGGCTGACGCTCAACCGGCCCGAAGCGATGAATTCGATCTCGCTCGAAATGGTCGATGACTTGAACGACTATTTCGGTAAGCTCTACCATGACCAGAGCGTCCGCATCGTCGTCATGCGCGGCGCCGGCCGGGCGTTCTGCGCCGGGCTCGACATTCGCCAGCGCGACAATGCCGATGACCGCAAGACGCCGTTCGGCGGCGGCTTCGGTTTCCAGGGCTATCTCGCCGACGTTTACATCAAGATGCGCCGCTGCCCGCAGCCGATCATCTCGCTGATCCACGGCCCGGCGTGCGGCGGCGGTTTCGCATTCGCGCTGGCGTCGGACATCCGCATTGCTGGTGAAAGCGCCAAGATGAACGCGGCTTTCATCAAGCTTGGGCTGTCGTCGTGCGACATGGGCGTCAGCTATTTCCTGCCGCGGCTCGTCGGCGGCTCGATCGCCTCCGAACTGATGCTCACCGGTCGCTTCATCCATGCGCCGCGCGCGCTCGCCGTCGGTCTGGTCAGCGAAGTTGTTGCCGATGACCAGCTCGAAGCCGCCGCCCAGCCCTATATCAACGAGATGCTTGCTGCATCGCCGATGGGGCTGCGCATGACCAAGGAAGGCCTCGCCATGGCGATCGACGCGTCGAGCCTCGAGGCCGCAATGGCGATCGAAAACCGCAACCAGGTGATGACCAGCCGCAGCCCGAATTTCGCCGAAGGCATGCGCGCCTTCCTCGAAAAGCGCCCGCCGGTCTACATCGCCGACTGACCCACCGCCTTTGCCCGCAAGCCCCTTTGCACGCAGGAAACCCGATGAACGCCCAGATGAACGCACTCACCAAATATCCGCACCTGTTCGCGCCGCTCGACCTCGGCTTCACGCAGCTCAAGAATCGCGTGCTGATGGGGTCGATGCACACCGGGCTCGAGGATGTCGAAAACGCCGGTGAGCGCATGGCCGAGTTCTTTGCCGAGCGTGCGCGCGGCGGCGTCGGCATGATCATCACCGGCGGCATTTCGCCCTCGCCCGCGGGTGGGCGCGGCGCCAAGCTGACCAACGACGCCGAAGTCGCGACGCACCGCATCGTCACCGACGCGGTCCATGCCGCCGACAAGGATGTGAAGATCGTCATGCAGATCCTGCATTCGGGCGCGCTGGCGGGCACGCCCGACTGCGTCGCGCCGTCGGCGATCAAGTCGCGCATCGGCGCCTATGTCCCCAACGAGCTCGATGCCGAGGGCGTCGAAGGCCAGATCGAAAACTTCGTGCGCTGCGCGACGCTGGCGCAGGCCGCAGGCTATGACGGCGTCGAGATCATCGGCTCGGCCGGCTATCTGATTTCGACCTTCCTCGTCGAAAAGACCAACCAGCGCACCGACGAATGGGGCGGCAGCTGGGAAAACCGCATGCGCTTCGCTGTCGAGATCGTGCGCCGCACGCGGGCAGCCGTCGGCCCCAACTTCATCGTCGTGTTCCGTATCTCGGCGATGGACATGTTGCAGGGCGGGCTGGCGTGGGACGAAGTCGTGTCGCTCGGCAAGGCCATCGAGGCCGCCGGCGCCAGCATCATCAGCACGCATTTCTGCTGGCACGAAGCGCAGGTGCCGACGATCGCGACGATGGTGCCGCGCGCCGCGTTCGCCGGCGTCACCGGCCGGCTGCGCAAGGAACTGGGCATCCCGCTGATCACCTCGAACCGCATCAACATGCCCGATGTCGCCGAAGCCGTACTCGCCGCCGGTGACGCCGATCTGGTGTCGATGGCACGTCCGATGCTGGCGGACGCCGACCTCATCAAGAAGACGCTCGAAGGCCGCGAGGACGAAATCAACACCTGCATTGCCTGCAACCAGGCCTGCCTCGACCACACCTTCACCGGCCGCATGACGAGCTGCCTCGTCAACCCGCGCGCCTGCCGTGAAACCGAGCTCAAGATCGAACCGGCGACGGCGTCGAAGCGCATCGCCGTCGTCGGCGCCGGTCCCGCTGGGCTGGCCTATGCGACGACCGCGGCACAGCGCGGCCATGAGGTGACGCTGTTCGATGCGGCCGACGAAATCGGCGGGCAGTTCAACCTCGCCAAGCGCATCCCCGGCAAGGAAGAGTTCGTCGAAACACTGCGCTATTTCCGCCGCATGATCGACGTCTACGGCATCACGCTCAAGCTCGGCACGCGCGTTGACGCGGCCAGCCTCAAGGCCGGCGGCTTTGACGAAGTTGTCGTCGCCACCGGTATCGCGCCGCGCCGCCCTGACATTGACGGCATCGATCACCCCAAGGCGGTGAGCTATGTCGATGTCATCATGGGTCGCGCGCCGGTCGGGCAGAAGGTCGCGATCATGGGTGCCGGCGGCATCGGCTTCGACGTCGCCGAACTCATCACCCACAAGGGCGTTTCGGCCGCACTCGACATCGACGTGTTCGCCAAGGAATGGGGCATCGATTTCAAGAATCACCCGCGCGGCGGCGTCACCGGTGTCGAGCCCGTCGTCGAAAGCTCGGGCCGCGAAGTGACGCTGCTGCAGCGCAAGTCCGGCGCGCCCGGCAAGGGCCTCGGCAAGACCACTGGCTGGACGCACCGGCTGACCTTGCAACGCCGCGGCGTCCAGATGATGGGCGGCGTCGAATATGTCCGCATCGATGACGAAGGCCTGCACACGCTGGTCAATGGCGAACCCGTGCTGCTCGATGTCGATACGGTGATCATCTGCGCCGGGCAGTTACCGGCACGCGATCTCTACGACGCACTGGTGGCCGAAGGCGTCAACGCCACGCTGATCGGCGGCGCGTTCGAAGCCAGCGAGCTCGATGCCAAGCGCGCGATTAACCAGGCGACCGAGTTGGCGGTGGCGGCTTAAGGGCCAAGTCTAAGGGCCTCCGGCGGGCAGGGCTGAGCCCTGCACCCATATGATTACACCTCGTCATCCCGGCGAAGGCCGGGACCCAGTTGCCTTCAAGCGCACTGCCGGACTGAAGACT
>CALMPZ010000162.1 GCA_937871645.1 uncultured Polymorphobacter sp. | reverse complement strand
TCAGATGGATCAGCGCGACGAAGGCGAAGCCGAACACGCGGCGCGGTACGCCGGCCGCGCGCCGCTGTGCCCACCAGTCCCCCAGCCCCGCAAGCGCCGCGCTGGTCACCCGGTGGTATCCGGATGCTCCTTGAGCAAACGCGCCGCTTCGACGCCGGCGGGGTCGGTCGGCGCGACCTTGACGATGGCTTCCCACGCCGCACGCGCCAGCTTGAGCTTGCCCTGCGCAAAGGCGATGCTGCCGGCCTCGAGCGCGACATCGATATCGCCGGGCAGCAGCTGGCCGGCCTTGAGGATGGCGGCTTCGGCGGCGGGCAGATTGCCGGCGCTGCGTTCGAGCGTCGCGGTCAGCAGCCAGCCGTCGCCCGATTCGGGATTGATCGCGACGGCCTTGGCGATATCGGCACGCGCGCCGTCAAGGTCGCCGAGTTCGACTGCGGCGCGGCCGTGGTCGATCAGCAAATCGGGGCGTTCGGCGCCGGTGTCGCCCGCTGCTGCCAGCCCTGAGTTGAAGAAGCCGAGCGCGCGCTTGGGGTCACCCGCCAGCAGCGCGGTATTCCCCGCCTGGCCCCAGAGCGCCGCAGTCTGCGGGCTTTTGGCGACTTCGGCGGCGCGCGCCGCCGATTCGAACGCGGCGATCGCGGCGGGGTAGTCCTTCAGTGTCAGATGCGCGAGCGCCAGGCATTGGCGCGACGGCACGCCGCCGCCATTGACGCGCCAGTCGAGGGCATAGCTCAAAGCCTCGTTGGGCTTGGTCGCGGCGAGGTCGAGGCAATGGCGATAGCGCTGCGCTTCGACCTGTTCGCTTGACGGCGCGATGGCGACCGGTGGCGCGGCGGCGGGGACGGCGGCAGCGAGCGCCGAAAACAGTAACAGCGTGGAAAACATCAAACCGACTCCAGCAGCCCCGCGACCGTCGCCAGCAGCAGATCGATATCCGCGGGCCGCGACAGGCGGTGATCGCCGTCCTTGATGAAAGTCACCTGCACATCCGATGAACGCACCGCTGCCGCGATATCGAGGCCGATCTGCCACGGCACCGCGTCATCGCATTGGCCGTGCAGCAGCCGCACCGGCGCATCAATGGCGACCAGCCGCCCCAACAGCCGCTGGCGCTGGCCGTCCTCGATCAGCGCACGCGTGTAGATGTAAGGGCCGTCGCCATAGTCGCTGGGGCGTTCGATGCGGCCGTGGGCTGCCAGCGCGGCGCGTTCGGCGTCGGTCAGCGCCAGCCCCCAGTCGGTGAAATCGGGCGCGGCGGCGATGCCGACCAGCCCAATGACGCGGTCGCCCAACGCCTGCGCCACCAACAGCGCCACCCAGCCACCCATCGACGAGCCGACCAGCAGCAACGGGCCGGGGGCCACCGCGTCGACCAGCGCAAGCACGTCGTCGCGCCAGCGTGAGATGGTGCCATCCTCGAAGCGCCCCTCACTCGCGCCACACCCCGAATAGTCGAGCCGCAGCAGCGCCCGACCGGTCGCCGCCGCCCAGGCATCGAGCGCCAGCGCCTTGCTGCCGGTCATGTCGGACATGTAGCCGGGCAGGAACACGACAGTCACGCCAGTCCCGGGGCGGTGGTGGTACGCCAGCCGGATACCGTCGCCACGGTCAAGGAGTTGGGGGGACGTCATGGCGGTGCCTTTACGGGCTACCGCCTCTACTGGAAAGGCCTTGTCACGGTTCTCCCGCCTCCGCCTGCCACGCCCTAGGCTATCGGTGGATGTTCTGGCCCACGTCAGAAGCTGCAAACGTAATAATGTCCGACCAGATGTTCTACGTTGTTCCTACAACGTTGAGCCAAGTCGCCATCCGCCGCAGAGTCTTGCTTGGCTAGAGAAATGGGCCGGGCAATCTCATCACTTGCATCAAAAATGAGGAAGGTGGTCGAACCACCGGCGAGCCCCACTGACCAATCGTAGGCTCGAAACTTGGCTTCGTCCTGCGGCAGAGTAGTCCCAAGCGCGCCAATCCCGGGCCAGACCGTGAGCCCTAGATGCAAAATTAGGGCCATCCAGCGGATTTGCTGCCAGAGGAGCACGGGCAGGGCTGCTGCAAAAAAGAACGAAGTCGCTTTGCGCGGACGCTTCTCGGTGAGCAACACTATCGCCCACAAAAAGCAGCCCGCCAACAATGGCAGACCAACTAAGAACGTCAGGGGGATAAAAATTAAATTGGTTGTTCCCGGCATTCCGCTGAGAAGTAGCATACCAACAGCGATGATGAGGATTGAGCAGGTTGGCCAAAACAGCCAGCGATCCATCTCCAGCGGCGCTCTCCGAAGGGATTCACTGGCTGCAATTTTTGTATTTATAGGGAAGCTTGTTGCATCAGCGCACTGCGGCTGACAAGCAAGTATCCCGGCCTGTGCAAGGATAGCAGGGGTGTGTTTTCTGTGCGTTGGTTGCGCCCGGCTCTCGGCTTGCACCCGACGCTGCACCCCCAAAAACTTGACTTGAGCGCGCGTCTACCTAGGGTGCGCGCTCTTTGCAGCTTTACAGGTTTATCATGTCCACGATCCGTATCACGCTTCCCGATGGTTCCGCTCGCGATGCCGCGCGCGGCACCACTGCGGGCGAGATCGCGGCATCGATCGGCGCGGGGCTGGCGAAGGCGGCGCTGGCGGCGAAGGTCAACGGCGAACTCGTCGATCTGTCACGCCCTATCGAGGCGGATGCCGAACTGGCTCTGGTGACGGCGCGCGACGAGGCTCTGGCGCTCGAACTGGCGCGCCATGACTATGCGCATGTGCTGGCCGAGGCGGTGCAGACGCTGTTTCCGGGAACGCAGATCACGTTCGGGCCGTCGACCGACGATGGCTTTTATTACGACTTCGCCCCCGTTGACCGGCCGTTCACCGAGGACGACCTGCCGCTGATCGAAGCCGAAATGCGCAAGATCATCGGCCGTGACGCACCGCTGGTGCGCGAGGAATGGTCGCGCGCGCAGTTGATCGCGCACTTCAAAGCGAAGGGCGAAAGCTTCAAGGCCGAGTGGGCGGGCGATTTGCCCGAAGGCGAGGTGCTGACGATC
>CALMPZ010000161.1 GCA_937871645.1 uncultured Polymorphobacter sp. | reverse complement strand
GATCGGGATACGGCGGCCGGTGATCGGCAACTCGACGAATTTCCCGATGACCGAGGTGTAGCGCGCATCGGCAGCGTTGACCGCCACCGCCATGTCGCCGAGCATCGTTTCGGGGCGCGTCGTGGCGACGACGATATGGTCGCGGCCGTCCGCCAGTTTGACGCCGTCGGCCAGCGGGTAGCGGAAGTGCCAGAAATGCCCCTGCACTTCGCGCGTTTCGACCTCGAGGTCGCTGATCGCGGTCTTGAACTTCGGGTCCCAGTTGACGAGGCGCTTGTCGCGGTAAAGCAATTTCTCGTTGTACAGGCGCACGAACACCTTGGTGACCGCGGCGCTGAAGCCGGCATCCATGGTGAAGCGCTCGTTCGACCAGTCGCAGCTGGCGCCCAGCCGGCGCAACTGGCGGGTGATGGTGCCGCCCGACACTTCCTTCCAGTCCCACACCGTGCGCAAAAACGCTTCGCGGCCCATTTCCTGGCGGGTCACGGCCTGGCTGCTTTCGGCGAGCTGGCGCTCGACCACCATCTGCGTCGCGATGCCGGCGTGGTCGGTGCCGACGACCCACAGCGCGTCCTCGCCCTTCAGGCGGTGATAGCGGATCAGCACGTCCTGCAGCGTGTTGTCGAGCGCATGGCCGATGTGCAGCGAGCCGGTGACGTTGGGCGGCGGAATGACGATGGTGAACGGCTTGGCATCGGGCCGCGCCGGGCGGAACGCGCCGGTCGATTCCCAGTGCGCGTAGAGCCGAGCCTCGATCTCGGCGGGGTCGAAGGTCTTGTCGATGATGTTCGTGGGGATGTTGGCTGCGTCGGTCATGGCTTTGGCGTTTTCGATTCTTTGCGGCGCACGCGGCGGCGTGCAGTCTTGGCGGGTTTGCCCGGTGTGCGGGCTGGCGGTTCGATAAGCGGCAATGCCGGCACCGGCAAGCCGGCGGCGACGAGTTCGGCATGCAGCGCCTTGGCGGGCCGCTGATGCCAGCGCAGCGCTTTGTCAGGAGATTTCGACGCAATCAAGGCCGGTTCGGCGGTCGAGTTGTCAAAAATCAGCAATTGGTCGACGCGGCCGGCAAACCACGCCAGCTGCGCCAGCGAGCGCGCACGGCGCGAACGGATCTTGTCTTCGGGCACGTCATGGCCGCCATCGGCAACGCGGATGCGGACGCGTTCGATCTGCAGCTCGGGCGATTTGAGCAGTACGTAGAGCATCCGCACTTCGAAACCGCGCGCCTGCGCCTCGGTCAGCAACCGCCGGTATTTGTCCGAAGACAGCACGGTTTCGACGCCGATGGTCTGATAAACGTCGAGCGAGCCATGCAGCCAGGTTTCAATGCGCTGGACGGCGGCCAGATTGGCGTCGAGCAGCGCCAGCGCTTCATGTTCGACAATATGCTGCGTCAGCAGGTCAGGGTTGATGATCCATACCGAGCCGCCCCAGCCTTCGATATCCGATCGGTTGTACAGCGAGGATTTGCCGCAGCCGTTCGGGCCGGCGATGATCCAGAGTACCGGGCGTTCGGGCTTACGCGGGGTTTGCGGCAGCACGCGCGCGCTTCCGCTGCTCGGCGCGGATGCGGCGCACGTTCGAACGGAAGGCCGCGAGCAGGTCGAGCTCGAGTGTGACGCTGTCCGACTGGACGACCTTCATCTGGACAATGCTGCCATCGGGCGCGCGGACGCGCTTGGTCTTCAACTTGCTGGGCGAAACATCGGCTTTGGTGGCCATGCAAAACTCCTTGGGGGCTACCATAGCAAATGTTGCGCTGCGATGCACGGGGAATGGCAATAAGTGCCTCCGGCGGGCAGGGGTGACCCCTGCACCCGATTGAAAAGGACTTCCGTCATCCCGGCGAAGGCCGGGATGACGAACGAGGTGGAAGAGGCGGGTGCAGGACTCAGGCCTGCCCGCCGGAGGCTCTTCTAGCCGTGCCCTGTCAGCCGCTTGATCTCAGCCGCGACAGCGGCTTCGACGATTTCAGGCAAATTGGCGTCGAGCCACGCCTGCAGCATCGGCTGCAGCAGCGCACGGGCAGTAGCGTCGATGCCCGCCTCGGTCGGCAGCGCGGCGGGTTCGTTGACCAACTCCGTCAGCGGCAGCGTATCGAAATCGGGGTCGAGCAGTGCGTCGTCGATGTCGGGTTCGGGGGCTGCTGTGGTCGGATCCTCGACGACGATCTTGCGGATCGAGGCGAGGATGTCGTCGAGGTTCTTGTCGCCGGCCATGGCTCAGCGCGGGGCGACGGGGACCGGCACGAAGTCCGACACCGACTGGCTGGCCGCGACCGGCTGCGGCAGCGGCATCGGCGCCGGGTTCGGGTTGGTGTTCCAGTCGCTCCAGATGCCGCGGACGCGCTTGCCGTTGGCGGTCGAGTCGTACGGCGTCACCGGTGCGCCGAGCACGGTGGCTTCGGCAAGGCCCATGCTGGCGAGCAACTGGTACGACGCGACATATTCGTCGCGGCGCGCCTGCACCAGATCGACCTGCGAAACCAGCAATTCCTGTTCGGCGTTGAGGACGTCGAGCAGCGTGCGGCTGCCGACCTGGTTTTCCTGTTTGACGCCTTCGAGTGCCAGCGTGTTGGCCTTGACCCCGACTTCGGCCGACTGGATCGTCGCGCGTGCGGTCTGCACGTTCGAATAGGAATTGGTGGTGGTTTCGACGACGATGCGCTGCGTCGCGGTGATCTGTTCGAGGCGCTGGCTGCGGACTTCCTGCGCCTGGCGGATGACCGAGCCGACGGCGCCGGCCTGATACAGCGGCACCGTCGCGGAGACGCCGATGTTCTGCGTGAAATAGTCGCCGTTGGGCACGCTGCCGGTGGGGCCGGCGTAATTGGCATAGCCCAGCCCGGCGCTGGCGGCGATGCTCGGCAGGCGCTGGCCTTCGAGCTGGCGCACGGTGTAGCGCGCGGCGGCTTCGTTGAAGCGCGCGGCGATCAGCGACGGATTGTTGCGATCGGCGATGTCGACAGCCTGCGTCGGCGTGCCGGGCAAGGTCGGCAGCGGTGGCATCGGCGCGAGGTCGACGGGCAGGCGGCCGACGACGCGGCGATACGATTCGCGCGCCAGCGTCAGCGTGCCCTGTGCGGCGATCAACTGGCTTTGCGAACGCGCCAGCCGGGCTTCGGACTGGGCGACGTCGGTGCGCGTCAGGTCACCGACTTCAAAGCGGTCCTTGCTCGCCTGTAGTTCGCGCGACAGCACCTTGACCTGGTTGGTGGTCAGTTCGACGACGCGCTGCAGCGCCAGCACATTGGCATAGGCTGACACGACATTGACCATGACGGTGTTTTCGGCGGCGCGTAGCTGGGCGCGCGCGGCGAGCACAAGGTTCTCGCTGGCGCTGACGGCGGCCTTGGTCTGGCCGCCGGTGTACAGCGGTTGGGTGATCTGGCCGCCGGCGGTGAACACCTGCCCCGCATCGTTGAAGTCATTGCCGTTCTGGTCGAAGCCGACGGTCGCGCCGATGCCGGGGCGGTAGCCCGACAGCGCCTGCGGCACGGTTTCATCGACCTGCCGGGTGACGGCGCGCTGCGCCTGCAGCTCGGGGTTGGTTTCATAGGCACTGGCGAGTGCCGCAGCCAGCGTGTCGGCGCGCAGCGGGGCACCGCCGAGTGCCAGCGCGATCATGGCCAGCGGCAGGGTGCGGTGCGCGAAACGGCGGGCGATTGCGGAATTCATCGAGTCTTTTCCCTGGAAATCAGAATATGAAGCGCGCGGGCGCTTCGAATCCCGGCAATGGTGTTGCAGCGGTCTCGATGATGCTCGACCCGCCAAAGTGGCCGCCGGCAACGCGGCCAACCGTCGCACGGCCGACGCCGTCTTCGCCGATCAGCACCATGCCGACGCGGCCACCGTCGCGCAGTTGCGCGGTCAGTGCCGCCGACAGCGCCGGCACGGCACCGTCGATCAGCAGCACATCATAGGGCGCACCCGCCGCCCAGCCCGCCGCCAGCGGACCTTCGACGATATTGATGCCGGCGCCGCGCGCGTGTGCGGCGAGCGCAGCGTCAGATTC
>CALMPZ010000160.1 GCA_937871645.1 uncultured Polymorphobacter sp. | reverse complement strand
CGTCGTCGTTCACTTCTTGGGGGCTGCCGGGGCCGTGTCCGGGACCGGCACAATGGGCTTGGGCGGCACGTAATCGTCAGGGCGAAGGCTTGGCCCCAGCGACGCGGCAAAGGCGTTGTACTGGTCGCGCGCCGCCGCCTGCTCGGCGGGCGGCAGGGTGGCGATATAGGCGCGCGAGGCTGCAAACTGGCGCGCGTAATCGGCCTTTTCGGCGGCGCGGTCGGCGGCAAGATCCTCTGCGCTGCGCGTCGCCGGCCAGCTTGAAAAATAGCGCAAGGTCAGCGTGCGTGTCGGCATGTTCTTCTTGGCATCGATGACGAAGCCGAAGACGATGACGGTGGTCACCAGAAACGACAGGCCGAGGATGACCCAGCGCGAGCGCGGCAGCGTCCGCAGCTTTTCGCGCCACGTCGGTTCAACTTCGAGCGGCTCCCACGGCAGCCGCGGCGGCACGACGATGGGTTTGGGACCGAGCATTCGGGGCACAGGCGTCGCCTGACTGTTGAAGGTAGGGGCTATTTAAGACGCCGGCGCGGTATTTGCCAGCGACGCCGCCGCAGCCAGTCGCTCAAGCGCCGCATCACGACCGATCAACGGCAGCAGCGCCGCCATTTCGGGGCCATGGTCGACACCGGTCAGCGCGCGGCGCAGCGGCATGAACAGCGGCTTGCCCTTGCGCCCCGTCGCGTCCTTGAGCGCCGCAATCAACGCCGGCCAGACGCCGTCATCCCATGTCAGGTCGGCGGCAGTTTGGTGCGCGTTGCGCAGATAATCGGTGTCGCCCGCTTCGGCCTGCGCCGCCACCGGGCCGTCGATTACCGCCAGCCAGTCGGCAACGTCGGCAAGCGTCGTCAGATTGGGGCGGATCGCCGCCCAAACCGCCGGCGTGACGCGTTGGGGAAGCCGCCCCGCGACCGCGTCATAGTCGGTCAGGTGCAGCACGCGCGCGTTGAGGTACAGCAGGTCGGCCGGGTCAAAGCGCGCGGCGTTGCGACTGAACGCGCCAAAATCAAAGCCGGCGATCAGCGGCGCCAGGCTGGTGACCGGCTCGACAGCGTGGCTGGTACCGATGTGCGCGAGCAGCGCCAGCACGGTGACCGGTTCGATGCCGCTCTGGCGCCAGACGGCAGTGCCTTCGGAACCGATGCGCTTCGACAGCGCCGCGTCGGCACCCGTCAGCAGTGCCAGATGCGCGAATTCGGGGAGCGCCGCGCCGAGCGCCGCAAACATCTGGATCTGCACGCCCGAATTGGTGACATGGTCCTCGCCGCGGACGATCGTGGTGACGCCCATGTCGATGTCATCGACCACCGACGGCAGCATGTACAGCCAGCTGCCGTCGGCGCGCTTGACCACCGGGTCCGACAGCGAGGCCGGATCGATATGACATTCGCCGCGCACGCGGTCGTGCCAGCAAATCGGCGCCGAAGTGTCGAGCTTGAAGCGCCAGTGCGGCGCCACGCCCTCGGCAGCGAAACGCGCGTGATCAGCCTCGGGCAGCGCCAGCGCAGCGCGGTCGTAGACCGGCGGCAGGCCGCGCGACAGCTGGATCTTGCGCTTGACGTCAAGTTCGAGCGGGGTTTCGTAAGCGCGATAGACGCGGCCTGCCGCAACCAGCTTTTCGAGCGCTGCCTCATACAAGGCGAAGCGTTCCGACTGCCGCACCTCGCCGTCGGGCACCAGCCCGAGCCACGCCAGGTCATCGCGAATGCCCTGCGCCGACGCCTCGGTCGAACGCGCCACATCGGTATCGTCCATACGCAGCAGGAAGCGCCCGCCTTGCGACCGCGCATACAGGAAGTTGATCAGCGCGGTGCGGATGTTGCCGGCATGCAGGCTGCCGGTCGGGCTGGGGGCGAAACGGGTGATGGTCATCGCCGCGCTCATACAAGCCAGAAAGGTAATGCGGAAGGGCCTCCGGCGGGCAGGGCTGAGCCCTGCACCCATTTGAAGAGCGCACAAAAATTGGGTGCAGGGGTC
>CALMPZ010000159.1 GCA_937871645.1 uncultured Polymorphobacter sp. | reverse complement strand
GTCGCGCTGCTGGTGGCGCTCGCCGACCTCGGCGGTGCCTGGCCGCTGGAGGCGGTGACGATGGCGCTGTCGCGCTTTGCCGACCTGGCGCTGCAGCGTGCGGTGGCGACGGCGCTCGCCGAACGCGATGCTCCTGATGCCGGGTTCGCGGTGCTCGGGCTCGGCAAGCTCGGCAGCTACGAGCTCAACTACTCGAGCGATGTCGACCTGATCTTTTTGTATGATCCCGATGTCATTCCGGTGCGGCCGCGCGAGGACCATGCCGAGGCGGCGGTGCGTATCGGCCGGCGCATCGTGCAGATCATGGATGCGCCGACCGCCAGCGGCTATGTCTTCCGCACCGATTTGCGGCTGCGGCCGTCGCCCGAAGCGACGCCGATAGCGATGACCTTCGCGGCGGCTGAACATTACTACCAGTCGGAGGCGCTGACCTGGGAGCGCGTGGCGTTCATCCGCTGCCGCGTCTGCGCCGGCGACGTACCGCGCGGCCAGGAATTCCTCGATACCATCGCGCCGTTCCTGTGGCGCCGCAGCCTCGACTATACCGCGATCCGCGACATCCAGTCGGTCAGTCTGCGCATCCGCGACCATTATGACGCGGGGCAGGAAGTCGGGCCGGGCTTCGACCTCAAACGCGGCCGCGGCGGCATCCGCGAAGTCGAATTCTTCGCGCAGATCCACCAGATGATCTGGGGCGGGCGCGATGCGCGGTTACGCGTCGCGCCGACGCTGGAAGCGCTCGCGGCGCTGGCCGACGCCGGCCGCATCGACGCGGTGACGGCGGCGCATCTGGCGCACGCCTATCGCTTCCTGCGGACCGTCGAACACCGGCTGCAGATGCGCGCCGATGAACAGACGCATGCGGTGCCGACCAATGCCGCGCAGCGCGAGGCGGTGGCGCAGCTGTGCGGCTTTGCCGACTGGCGCGCCCTCGAACGCCGGTTGGTCGCGGAAACCGCGGGTGTCGCGGCGGCGTATGATTTGCTGATCGCGCAGGCCGACGGCGTCGAGGTGCCGACCGAGGCGAAGGCGTTGCGGCGCTGGCTCACCGACGCCAAGCTCAAGCCCGCGGCGTTCATGCCGCTGATCGAGCGCTGGCGGCAGGGCAAATATCGCGCGCTGCGTGCCGAAGCGAGCCGCCACGAGTTCGAGGATATCCTGCCCGAATTGCTGGCGACGCTGGCGGCCGCGGGCGACCCGGCGCAGGCGGCGGCGCGCTTCGACAGTTTTCTCGAACAACTGCCGGCGGGGTTGCAGTTCTTCGCGCTGCTCAGCGCCAATCCGAAGCTGATGCCGCTGCTCGGCCGGTTGCTCGGGGTGACGCCGGTGCTGGCGAATGCACTGGCGCGTGATCCGGCACTGCTCGACGTGCTGCTGGCGCCCGATGCGTTTGCGCCGCTGCCCGATGGTGCGGCACTGCTCGCCAATCTGCGCAGCTTCGTGCGCGGCTCGAAACATCTCGAAGTTACACTCGACCGCGTCCGCAACTGGACGGGTGAGCATCGCTTCCAGGTCGGCGCGCAGTTGATCGAGGCGCGCGTCGATCCGCTGGTCGCGGCGACCGGGCTTAGCGACTTGGCCGACGCGGCATTGCAGGTGCTCGGCGACGCGGTCGAGGCGGAGTTTGCCGCGACGCACGGGCGTATCGCCGGTGCCGGGCTGATCGTGCTGGCGATGGGGCGCTACGGCGGCCGGGCGCTGACGCATGCGTCCGACCTCGATCTGATTTTCCTGTTCGGCGGCAGTCACGAGGCCATGTCCGACGGCGCCAAGCCGCTGGCGGCGACGAGCTATTTTAACCGGCTGGCGACGCGGCTGACCGCGGCGCTGTCGGTGCCGACCGCTGCGGGCGCGTTGTACGAAGTCGATACGCGGCTGCGGCCTTCGGGGTCGCAGGGGCTGCTCGCGGTCAGCCTCGATAGCTTCGCGCGCTACCAGCGCGAGGCGGCGTGGACGTGGGAGCATCTGGCGCTGACGCGCGCGCGCATCGTGCTGGGCGATGCCGGGCCGGCGCAGGCGGTGATCACCGAAATCCTGCAGGCGCCGCGCGATGCTGCAGTGCTGCGCACCGACGTGCTGGCGATGCGCGGCGATATCGATGCGGCGAAGCCCGGCCACGGTTTCTGGGACGTCAAGCTCGGCAAGGGCGGGCTGGTCGATCTGGAGTTCATCACGCATTTTCTGCAGCTGCGCGAGCGCGTGGCGCAGACGCCCGATCTGCGCGCCGCGATTGTTCAACTGGTGGCGCTGGGCCACCTCGACGGCGCGCTAATCGACGCGCACGACCTGCTGACGCGGCTGCTGATCATGCTGCGGCTGGTGCTGCCCGATGCCGGTGCAGCGGCGACGCGCGTGGCCGCCGCACCGGCGGGCGTCACCGCGCTGCTGGCGCAGGCGACGGGGCAGGCGGACTTTGCGGCGCTCGAGGCCGCGGTCGCTGCGGCAAGAAGCAGCATCGTCGGCGCCTGGGAGGTGCTGTTCGACAAGCGGCGGTGATGCTAGGCAATGGTTG
>CALMPZ010000158.1 GCA_937871645.1 uncultured Polymorphobacter sp. | reverse complement strand
CAGATCAACCCATTTGCCGCGCAGTACCGGCTTGCCGCCGGCAAACACGTCGCCGGGCATCAGCGGCGCGGTCAGGAAAACATCATCGTTGAAATAGATGAACTGTTCGGCGAGCCCTGGAATGCGCCAGATCAGGCTTTCGATCGCGAGCGAATTGAATGTCGGCAGCAGCGCTTCGTAGCCGGTGAACAGCACGCGGTGGTCGACAATCGAAATTTTGTCGCGCAACGCCGCCGGCACGCCGGACAGGTCGGGCGTTTGCGCGTCGGTGACAATCCAGATGCGGTTGATCCACGGCGCATTGTTGGCGATCGAGCGCAGGCAATAGCCAAGCTCGTCGGCACAGGCCCAGCGGTGCGGGTTGATGCCATTGGCGTGGAGCGGCACACGCCCCGGCGCCATATGACGCTCGCGCTTGCGGCGATGCACCGGATCGGCGCCATCGACCCAGGTGATAACGGCGTCGATTGCGGCGCAAGCGCCGGGCAATATCGTGTCGGAAGGCATGGTGGGGGTTCGTTCGCTGATGTGCCCAAGGGGGACTTTGACAGCCAGACGATACCGACTTCACTTGCTTGGGCCAGCGCATAGCCCATCGCGGGGCTTGGCTCAATCCCGGCGGCACCATGCCGCAGCACGGCGTCTGCCGTCCGGTGGTTTTCGGCGCCGGCGTGTCCGAAATCACCTTGAGCGAGAGTTTGCGCGCGCCATCGGGCCGGGCCTTGGATGCCGCAGCTGATTGACGTGAACGTCAACCATGCGTGACAAGCGCCGCGCGGCGTGCTTCAAGCAGGCAAAATCACAACCACCGGGGAATCAGCCATGACCTTTCCACTGCCCAATGTTTCAAACGATCTGACCGGCCGCGTCGCGCTGGTCACAGGCGCCTCGTCGGGGCTGGGCTTGCGCTTCGCGCATGTGCTCGCCGCGTGCGGGGCGAAGGTCGCGCTGACCGGCCGCCGTGTCGACCGGCTTGATGCCGCGGTTGCCGAAATCAACGCCGCCGGCGGCACCGCCGCGGCGTTCGCGCTCGATGTCACCGATGCCGATGCGCTGGTCGGCGTTGTCGCCGCGGTCGAAGCGAAGTTCGGGCTGATCGACATCCTGATCAACAACGCCGGCATCCCCGACGCGCAACGCGCCCACAAGATGCCGCTCGACCTCATCGACCGCGTGCTCGATACCAATGTCCGCGCGCCGTACATCCTGTCGTGCGAAGTCGCCAAGCGGCTGATTGCCGCCGAAAAGCCCGGCCGCATGATCAACATCGCCTCGGTCGCGGCGTTCGATTATTCGGGTGGCGGCGCGGCACTGTATTCGATTTCGAAGGCCGCCATTATCCGCATGACCGAGGCGCTGGCGGTCGAATGGGCGAAGTTCAACATCAACGTCAACGCCATCGCACCGGGCGCCTTCTCGACCGAAATGCTCGACGGCATGCTGGCGCGCATCGGCGACATCAGCGCGCATTTTCCGCGCAAACGCATCGGCCAGCCGGCGCAGATGGACAGCACCTTGCTGTATTTCCTGTCGCCGGCGTCGGAATGCGTCACCGGCACCTATATCAAGATCGACGACGGGCAAGGTCGGCGCTGAGGCTTCGACCGCTCTAGATCCTCCCCGGCTTCGGGGAGGGGGACCGCCGCTTGGCGGTGGAGGGGTTCTCGCCCGAAACGGTTTTGCAATTGTCACGCCCGCGCGCCCCCCCCCCCCCCCCCGCGCGCCGGCCCCCCCCCCCCCCACCGGGGGGGGCAAGACAGGGGGGGGCGCCCCCCTCACCCCCCCCCCCCCCCCC
>CALMPZ010000157.1 GCA_937871645.1 uncultured Polymorphobacter sp. | reverse complement strand
GGCATCGAGATTGACGAGGCCGACATCGCCGCCGAAGCGCAGAACCACGCCGCCGACAGCGGGCCGGCAGCGCGCGCTACCGCCGCACGCGCGCTGGTCATCCGCCACTTGCTGCTGGCGCGTGCTGCCGCCATCGGACTGGTGCCCGAACCCGAAACCGACGCTGATGGCCGCCGCGAAGTCGATGCCGAAGCATTGATCCGCCAGTTGCTGGCGCTGGAGGCCGAACCGGTGCAGCCCGGCCGCGACGAATGTCTGCGCTACTGGCGCACCCACCAGCTTGCGTTCACCGCACCGGCGATCTTCGAAGCCAGCCATATCCTGTTCGCCCCGGAGCCCGATATCGAAGCGGCGACAGCACGTGCCACCGCTGCGGTTGCCGAAGTCGGCAACAGCGAAGCGGCGTTCCGGGCGCTCGCGCGGACAGCCTCGGCGTGTCCGTCGGGGGCGCTCGGCGGCGCCTTGGGTCAAGTCCGGCCCGGTGATCTCGCCCCCGAAGTCGAGGCCGCGCTGGTGGCGTTGTCGCCCGGACACATTTCCGCCGTGCCCGTGGCGAGCCGCTTCGGCGTCCATATTATGCGCCTTGATCACCGCATCGCCCCGCAGGTCGTGCCGTTCGAAGCGGTCGAAGCGCGTATCCGCGACCGGCTGGCGGCGCGCGCCTGGACGACCGCCGCCGCGCGCTATGTCGCCGGGCTGGCGCGCGGCGCCAGGATCGAGGGGCTGGTGCTCGAGGCGCAAGCCGCATGACGGCCGCGGCCCGACCGCTTGACGGCATGACGCTCGGCGATCTGCTCGCCGGTGCACGGCGTGAAGCCGGCGCCTTTGCCCAATGGTTGACGCAGGCAGATCCGGCGCTCGCGGCGCGCATCGCCAGCCAAAGCGCCCCCGATGAAGATCTGGCCGGCTTCGCCAGGTGCGCGGTCGCGAACTTCGGAATCGATGCCGAAGATGCCGACTGGTCGCACCTGATTTCTGCCGTGCGCGACGCGGCAGATCCTGCAGTCGCGGCGATTGGCGTCATGGTGCGCTGGCAGCTGGCGCAAACGCCGCCATGACCAGCACTGGCGCCCGCAAGCCGCCGCCGCGCGCCGACGCGACATCGGCCAGTCGTTGCGATGCGCCGATCGATCTTTTTTATGCGGCGCATTTGCGCCACCGGCGCGTTTGCGCTGCACTGGCTGTGGCGGCCGAAGCGCCCGTTCTGCCGGCAGACGAGTTGTGCGCACTTTCGATCGAGCTGGCGGATGACTTGCATCAGCTCGACTGCACCGAACAATTGCTGTTCGATTTGCTGCGCCGCCGCGCTGAGCCCGACGATGACATCACGCACGTTCTCGCTGCAATGGCGGCAGATATTGAAGCGGACCGCACGCTGTTGGCCGGCCTCACGACCGCATTGCAATCCGCCCCCCAAGTCGGGTCGGCGGGCCGTGAATTGGTCAAGCAGATCGAGCGTTTTGTCGCGCGCAAGCTGCGTTCGATTGCGCTCGAAAACGCGGTTGTGCTGCCAATTGCCCGGCTGCGGCTGACCCGCGGGGACCTCGCGCTGCTTGCAGCCCGATTTGGCGAGCAGCCGTGCAACCACCAAGCCACGCCGCAGCACGGGCAATCAAACGGAGCCGGATGACAATGAATATCGCCAAGCATCATCCCGGGTCGGCGGGACGCCTTTTGGCGTTGCTGCTGGCAGCCAGCGCCGCGCAAGCCGCGCCAGCGACGAAGCCGGTTGCCGA
>CALMPZ010000156.1 GCA_937871645.1 uncultured Polymorphobacter sp. | reverse complement strand
TGACCGGATGGCGATTGCGACGATCACGCTCGACAAACCGGTGTCGAACATCGCGATCACCCGCAACGCCGAGCTCAACATCGCCAAGGTCAACGAGACCGGCGCCGCCCCTGCCCCGCTGCCGATTAACAGCAGCAAGCAGGCCATCGGGGACGTCCGCGTCAAGGCGGTCATGTCGAACACGCTGGCGTCTGCGGGCTCTGAAATGCCCATCCAGATCGGGCAAGTGATATTCAGGAACGGCACGATCGGCTTTTCGGACTATTCGATCGAGCCCAACTTCCGCGCCAGCATCCAGGGCTTTTCGGGCACGATCTCCGACCTGTCGACAACGCCGGGCGCGCAGGCCAGGTTCAACCTCAAGGGCTATGTCATCGACCGCTTTTCGCCGGTCACCATCACCGGCCGCGCCAATCCGTTCGCCTATGATGCCAACACCGACATCACCGCGAGCTTCAAGAATATCGAGCTGCCGGTGTTCAACCCCTATTCGGGCGAGTACGCCGGCTACAACATCGCCAAGGGCAAGCTCAGCACCGATTTCCACTACAAGATCAATGCGCGCCAGCTCGATGCGCAGCACCATGTCGTCATCGACCAGCTCGAATGGGGCGCCGCGACCGACAGCAAGAAAAAAGTATCCATGCCGGTCCGACTGGCAACATCGCTGCTCAAGGACAAGAACGGCGTCATCGACCTCGACCTGCCGGTCACCGGCTCGCTCGATGACCCCAAGTTCAACGTCTGGCCGGTAGTATGGAAGGTCGTCGGCAATGTGCTGGCCAAGATCATCACTGCACCGTTCCGGATGCTCGGCGATATGTTCAGCGCCGACGAGCAACCGCAGTTCGTAGCGTTCGACGCCGGCTCGGCGGCACTCGCCCCCGATGCGTCGGCAAGCCTCGCCAAGCTTGCCAAGGGGCTGGCCGACAAGCCCGACGTCAACCTCGACATCCCCGCCGGCCCCGGCATCCGCGAAGACGCCGAAGCCATGACGACGGCCGGGATCGAAGCCGCGGTGGCGGGCGCCAGCAAGAAGCCGGTGGATTATGCAACGCTCGACATGGGCGAAAAGCGCGACCGGCTGGCGAAAATCTACAAGACCAAGTTCGGGAAGAAGCCCGACTATCCCAAGGATCTGCCGACCGCGAACCTGATTTCGGGCAAGGAGGCCAAGCTGGCCGCCGCGACCGCGCAGGTGGGCTGGCTGGAAACCGCGCTGCGGCCGAAGTTCGCACCGACTGATGCACAACTTGCAGCACTGGGCCAGGCGCGCGCCGATGCGGTCAAGCAGGCACTGCTGACGGACGCCGCGATCGATCCGGCGCGCGTGTTCGTCGCGACGGGCAAGAGCGTCACCGCCAAGGGCGACGATGTTCAGATGGAACTGGCGGTCAAATGACCGGCAAGCGTCAGCTCTTGAAGTAAGGCTCGACGTTGCCCTTTTGCTTGATTGTCATCGGGCGGCCGTAGCGGTCGCGGGCATTGCCGACGCTGAGCTTCACCCAGCCCTCGGAGACGCAATATTCGTCGACGGTTGTGCGCTCGACGCCGTTGAAGCGGATGCCGATGCCGCGCGCCAGCACGTCCTCGTCATAGAACGCACTGCCGGGCGTCGCCGACAGGTGATCGGGCGGCGTATCGGTGATCGCGGCAGCGGTGACATCCTTGTCGGCTTCGATTTCGCGGGGGGTTTCGGGGGCGGTCATGGCGGGCACTTTCGAAAACAGCGTGATGCCACCCCATAGCCAGCCCGCAGCAAACCGACAATCTCAATCGCCGCTACGGCGCCTCACGCCGAAACCGCGCGCAGTTCGACCGAATCGACGCCCGCAACGCGCTCGACGCTGCCGCGCAACTCACCGTCGATGCTGTAGTCACGGCCCAGGCTGACCGCGGCGATGCGCCCGTCGCCGAGCTTCATGCGCAGGATGACTTCGCCGCGGCCGCCGAGCGACGGCAGCAACAGGCTCGCCAGCGCGTCGATCGCGGCGGCGCGGCCGGTGCGCGCGCCATCGACATCGACGACCAGCCGCGTCCGCGTTCGCGTTGCCAGTTGCGCCAGTGGCTGGACGCTGCGGATGGTGACGCGCGGCGTGTCCTCGCCCGGTCGCCACTGGAGTTCGCCGCCGATGAGTATGGCGTCACCCGCGGCAAATGCCAGATCGACGCCGGCTTGGGCGCCTTCGTCGAAGCAGCTTGCGGTGTAGACGCCGCTGCTGTCGGACAGCGTCACCAACTGATAGCGGTTGCCTTTTCCCGATTGCGGCGTGCGCCACTGCACGGCTTCGATCAGCCCGGCGAGCACGCCCGGCAAGCGGCCGCCGCCCGGCGGGCCTTCGCTCGCCGCATGCACGGCATAGGTTTTGGCGCCGTTGGCTTCGGTGATGTGGCGCCAGCTATCGACGGGGTGGCCCGAAAAATAGAAGCCGAAGGCGTCCTTTTCGGCGGCCATGCGCTCGGCGAGCGTCCAACTTTTGCCCGGCGGCACCAGCATTGCGGTGCTGCGGTCGGCGAGTGCGTTTTCGCCGTCGCCGAACAACGCGACTTGTGCGCTAGCACGTGCGGCGGCAGCGGCCTGTGCGGTATTGAGTAGCGCTTCGGCGAGCACGAACACCCCGGCGCGGTTGGTGTCGAGGCTATCGAACGCGCCCGCACCGATCAGGCTTTCGAGCTGGCGCTTGTTGAGCAGTTTCGGATCGATGCGCCGCGCGAAATCGGCGAGCGAGGCGAACGGGCCTTTAGCCGTCCGTTCGGCGACAATCGACTCCATCGCCTTTTCGCCAACGCCCTTGAGCGCCGCGAGTGCAAAGCGCACCGCTGGTTTGCCCTCATGGATTTCGACCGCGAAATCGGCGCTGCTGGCATTGATGCACGGCGGCAGGCATTTGACGCCGCTGCGCGCCATGTCATCGACGAATAGTGCCAGCTTGTCGGTGTTCGAAATGTCGTAGGCCATTGAGGCGGCGAAGAACTCGGTCGGGTGGTGGGCCTTCAAAAACGCCGTCTGATAGGCGATCAGCGCATAGGCGGCGGCGTGGCTTTTGTTGAAGCCGTAGCCGGCGAATTTGTTGACGAGGTCGAAGATGCCGCTCGCCTGTTTGGCATCGACGTCGTTGGCCTTGGCGCCCTCCAGAAACCGCGCCTTTTGCGCGTCCATCTCGGCCTGGATCTTCTTGCCCATCGCGCGGCGCAGCAGATCGGCCTCGCCGAGGCTGTAGCCCGCAAGGATCTGCGCGATGCGCATCACCTGCTCCTGATAGATGATGACGCCGTAGGTTTCGCGGAGCAGCTCCTCGAGCGACGGGTGCAGATAATCGGGTTCCTCCTCGCCGTTCTTGCGGCGCGCGAACTGCGGAATATTGTCCATCGGGCCGGGGCGGTAGAGCGCGACGAGTGCGACGATGTCGCCGAAACGGTCGGGCCGCACCAGCGCCAGCGTGCGGCGCATGCCTTCGGATTCGAGCTGGAACACCCCGACGGTATCGCCGCGTGCCATCAGCCGGTAGCTCGGTTCATCGTCCCACGGCAGTGTCGTCAAATCGAGGTCTATGTCGCGCTGGCGCAGCAGCTTGACCGCACGGTCGAGCACCGACAGCGTCTTGAGCCCGAGAAAGTCGAACTTAACGAGCCCGGCTTTTTCGACGAACTTCATGTCGAACTGCGTGACGCCCATATCCGAACGCGGGTCGCGGTACATCGGCACGAGCTGCGACAGTGGTCGGTCGCCGATGACCACGCCCGCCGCATGCGTCGAACTGTGCCGCGGCAGCCCTTCGAGTTGCAGCGCAATCTGCAGCAGATGCGCGACCTTGGGATCGCGGTCGCGCTCGGCGACCATCTCGCTGACGCCGTTCAATGTGCGTTCGAGCGTCCACGGATCGGCGGGTGAGTTGGGCACCATCTTCGCCAACCGGTCGACCTGGCCATACGGCATCTGGAGCACGCGGCCGACGTCCTTGAGCACGGCGCGCGCCTTCAAGCGCCCGAAGGTGATGATCTGCGCCACCTGTCCGCTGCCGTAGCGCTGCTGGACATAGCGAATGACTTCGTCGCGGCGGGTTTCGCAGAAGTCGATATCGAAGTCGGGCATCGACACGCGTTCGGGGTTGAGGAAGCGTTCGAACAGCAGGCCTTGTTCGATCGGATCGAGGTCGGTGATGGTCAGCGACCACGCTACCAGCGAGCCGGCGCCCGAGCCGCGGCCTGGTCCAACCGGAATATCGGCGGCCTTCGCCCATTTGATGAAATCGGCAACGATCAGGAAGTAGCCGGCAAACCCCATGCTGTTGATGACGGTGATTTCGAATGCCAGCCGCTCGTCGTAGATTTTGCGATCCTCGCCGCGGATGCCCAGTCGCGCCAGACGGTCTTCAAGGCCGGCGGCAGCGTCGACGGCGAGCGCCCTGCCCTCGGCCTCCGGATCACCGGCAAGGCTCGGCAGGATCGGCGCGCGGCTCGGCGCCTTGACCGCGCAGCGTTGCGCGACAACGAGCGTGTTGGCGCAGGCTTCGGGCAGATCGGCAAATCGCACCGCCATTTCGGACGGCGACTTGAGCCAGTGATGCGGGTTCGAGCGGTTGCGCTCCTGCGTGTCGACATAGGCGCCCTCCGCGATGCACAGCAGCACGTCATGCGCGGCATGGCCTTTCGCTTCGGCAAATCTCACCGGATTCGTGGCGACCAGCGGCAGTTCGCGCGCGTGCGCCAGTGCGACCAGTGCGGCTTCGGACTTGCGCTCGCTCGGGTCATCGGTGCGGCTGATTTCGACATAGAGCCGGTCGCTGAAAAGTGCCTGCAGCGTGTCGGCATAGGCGCTCACGTCCTGGCCTTCGGCGAGCAGCCGCGCCAGCGCGCCCTCGGGGCCGGCGGTCAGTGCAATGAGGCCGTCGGTGTGGCCTTCAAAGTCGGCCAGCCGCAGCGCCGGTGCACCCTCGGCTTCAAGGTGCGCCTTGCTGACCAATTCGATCAAATTCGCATAGCCCGCCTCGTCCTGCGCGAGCAGCACCAGCCAGTCATCGATGCGCTTGGCCAGCGGGCCGCGCGGGCCGGGACGCTCCACCGCGATAGTGACGCCGATGATCGGCTGGACACCGGCGCCGAACGCGTAGTCCGAAAACTCCATCGCGCCGAACAGGTTGTTGCGATCGACCAGCGCCAGCGCCGGCATCCGCGCCTTCGCAACACGTTTGACCAACTCAGCCGGCTGCACCGCGCCTTCGAGCATCGAATAGGACGACTGGACGCGGAGATGGACGAAAGGTGCAAAGGCCATGCGCGGCAGGATGCGCGCGTTGCCCGATTCGGGCTAGCGGCTGGCGCAAAATAGCTGGGGATAACCGCGAAGATATCGCGTCGTTTCCGGGTAGAAATTTCTCCCGCTTCCCCAGCGAAAGCTGGGGTCCATCGGTTCAGCTGGCGCGCCGGGTGGGGACGATGGGCCCCAGCTTTCGCTGGGGAGACGGCGGAGTTTGGTAGGCGCTAGGGCAACCCCTTACGCCAGCCGCCCCTCGTGCAGCGTCACCACGCGGTCCATCTGCTGCGCCAGCGCGATGTTGTGCGTGGCGACCAGTGCTGACGACCCGCGGCCGCGCACCAGCCGCAGGAACTCGGCGAGGACCTTGGCGGCGGTAGCTTCATCGAGGTTGCCGGTGGGTTCGTCCGCCAGCACCAGCACCGGCTGGTTGGCAAGCGCACGGGCGACCGCGACGCGTTGCTGTTCGCCGCCCGAAAGCTGCGATGGCCGGTGCGTCAGGCGTTCGGCCAGGCCGAGATCGCCGAGCAAGGTCGCGGCGTGCGCGCGCGCCTGTTCGGTCGGCACGCCCTTGATGAGCTGCGGCAGCACGACATTTTCCTGCGCGTCGAAGTCGGGCAGCAGGTGGTGGAACTGATAGACGAAGCCGAGCTTGTCGCGGCGCACCGCGGTGCGCCCAACCGAATCGAGTTTTTCGACGCGGACGCCGTCGATGCTGATGCTGCCGCCGAAGCCGCCTTCGAGCAGCCCGACGGCTTGCAGCATCGTCGACTTGCCCGACCCCGACGGGCCGAGCAGCGCGACGATTTCACCGGCGCCCACGGTCAGGTCGACGCCGCGCAGCACCTCGATGGTGACGCCGCCCTGCTGGAACGACCGCGTCAGCTTTTCGACGACCAGCACATCACTCATAGCGCAGCACCTGTACCGGATCGGTGTTCGCCGCTTTCCACGCCGGATACAGCGTCGCGAGGAACGACAGCAGCAGCGCCAGCGCGACAATGCCGACGATTTCGACGGGGTCGGTTTTCGACGGCAGCTCGGTCAGATAGCGCACCGACGGATCCCACAGATTGGCGCCGGTCAGCGCCGACACGCCCGAGACGATCTGCGCGCGGAACGCCAGAATCGTGAAACCGAGCACCAGACCCAGCCCGATACCGAGCGCGCCGATCAGCGTGCCGACGGTGACGAAAATCCGCATCAGGCTCGACCGGCTGGCGCCCATCGTCCGCAAAATCGCGATGTCGCGGCTTTTGGCGCGCACCAACATGATCAATGAACTCAATATGTTGAATACCGCGACGAGGATGATGATCGACAGCACCCAGAACATCACCGTGCGCTCGACCACCAACGCCTGGAACAGCGCGGCGTTCATCGAGCGCCAGTCGGTGGTCACGCCCGATCCGCCAACAATCGCGCGCACCGGCTCCATGATTGCGTCGATCCTGTCGGGGTCCTCGGTGACCAGTTCGATGATGCCGACCGCCCCGTCCATGCGCAGCAAGGTCTGGGCGTTTTCGATCGGCATCAGCACGAACGCCTTGTCATAGTCGTAGATGCCGACTTCGAAGATCGCGACAACCTTGTACGAGACGATGCGCGGCACGGCGCCGAACGGCGTAACCTGCCCGTCGGGCGAAATCAGCGCGATGCTGTCGCCGAGCGTGGCACCCAGCGCCTCGGCCAGCCGTGCGCCGATCGCGACATTGTTGGTGCCGGGTTGCAAGTCCTTGAGGCTGCCCATCTTGACGTTCTTGGTGACGACCGGGGTATTGTTGATGTCGGCAATGCTCATGCCGCGCAGCAGCACGCCTTCGACGCGGCTGCGGTAGCTCGCCATCAGCGGCTGTTCGATCAGCGGCGTTGCCGAGACGATGCCCGGCGACTGGCGGACCTTCGCCATCAGCGGCTGCCATTCGGGGATGCGGCCGCCGTAGCCCTGGATAACGGCATGGCCGTTGAGGCCGAGTATCTTGTCGAACAGCTCGGCGCGGAAGCCGTTCATCACGCTCATCACCGCAATCAGTGCCGCGACGCCGAGCGCCACCGCAATCAGCGAGATCGTCGCGACGAGGAAGATGAACCCCTCGCCGCGCCCAGGCAGCAGATAGCGCCCGGCGATCATGCGTTCGTAACGCGTTATCATGCGGTCAGTTGCGCCACCGCTGCATCGACCGAAAGTTCCTCGCGCGTGCCGGCACCGCGGCGCTTCAACTCGACAGTGCCCGCCGCGACGCCCTTGGGGCCGACCACGAGTTGCCACGGTACGCCGATGAGGTCGGCGGTGGCGAATTTGGCGCCGCCACGTTCCTCGCGGTCGTCGTAGAGCACTTCGACACCGGCGGCTTCGAGCCGCGCGTAGATCGCATCGGCGGCGGCAGCACACGCCGCATCATCGGCGCGCAGGTTGAGCAGCGCGACCTTGAACGGCGCGACGGCGTCGGGCCAGATGATGCCGTCCTTGTCGTGGCTCGCCTCGATGATGGCGCCCATCAGCCGCGACACGCCGATGCCGTAGCTGCCCATTTCGGGGGTGATTGTCGTGCCGTCGGGGCCCTGGACGGTGACGCCCATCGCCTTGGTGTATTTGTCGCCGAAGTAGAACACCTGCCCCACTTCGATGCCGCGCGACTGCTTGAGTGCGCTGCCGGCCTCCGCCTCGAGCGCGAGGTCGCGCTTTTCGTCGGTCGCGGCATAATCGGTATTGAGCCCGTCGATGAACGCTTCAAGTGCCGCGGGATCATCGGCGTCCACAGCGCTGGTATCGCGGGGCTTTTCCCAATTCTCATGATAGAAGACTTCGCTCTCGCCGGTCGGCGCCAGCACGATGAATTCATGGCTGAGATCGCCACCAATCGGGCCGGTATCGGCGCGCATCGGGATGGCGTGCAGGCCCATGCGTGCGAACGTCCGCAGATAGGCCATGAACATGCGGTTGTAGCTGTGGCGCGCGCCGGCGAAATCGACGTCGAAGCTATAGGCGTCCTTCATCAGGAACTCGCGGCCACGCATCACGCCGAAGCGCGGGCGGACTTCGTCGCGGAACTTCCACTGGATCTGATAGAGCATGCGCGGCAGGTCGCGGTAGCTGCGCGCGCCGTTTTCGAAGATTTGCGTAAACAACTCCTCGGCGGTCGGCGAAAACAGCATTTCGCGGTTGTGGCGGTCCTTGATGCGCAGCATTTCGGGGCCGTAAGCGTCATAGCGGCCCGATTGGCGCCACAGGTCGGCGGACTGGATCGTCGGCATCAGCAGCTCGATGGCGCCGGCGCGGTCCTGTTCCTCGCGGACGATCTGTTCGATCTTGCGCAGCACGCGGTGGCCCAACGGCAGCCAGGCGTAGATGCCCGCGGCGGTCTGGCGAATCAGCCCGGCGCGCAGCATCAGCTGGTGGCTGACGATCTGCGCGTCGCCCGGCGTTTCCTTGAGGACGGGGAGGAAGTAGCGGCTCAGGCGCATGGAAAAACCTTATCGAGTTACAGTCGC
>CALMPZ010000155.1 GCA_937871645.1 uncultured Polymorphobacter sp. | reverse complement strand
AAAGCTGGGTCCCGGCCTTCGCCGGGATGACGAAACGAACTTTTGGGTGCAGGCCTCAGGCCTGCCCGCGCGGCGCGCCCTTAAGCCTTCAATTCCAGCGGCGCTTCGTAATGTTCAACATGCGGAAACGGCTCGTAAAAGCCGTGCAGCAGTTCGCGCCATTGTTCGTAGCGCGTTGATTGGCGGAAGCCGATGGTGTGGTCTTCGAGTGCGCGCCAGTTGACCGTCAGCAGGTAGCGCCCCGGGGTTTCGATGCAGCGCCGCAGCGCCAGGTCGATGAAACCCGGTGTCGCGGCGATCAGTGGTCGTGCCTGTGCGAATGCCGCTTCGAACGCGGCCTCGCTACCTTCGCGCACGTCGAGCACGGCGACTTCGACGATCATCGCACCGTCCGAAGTCGCCGCATCTCAAGCATCAGTCGGTCAGCGCTTCGAAGCGGGCGAGGTGGTGATCCATCGAGCCGAACTGGCCTTCGATCATCGTCGCGCGCTTGAAGAAGTGGCCGGTGGCGAGTTCGGTGGTGATGCCCATGCCGCCGTGGATCTGCACGGCGCCCTGGCCGACGGCCTTGCACGCCTTGGCGATCTTGATCTTCGCGGCCGACACCGCCTTGGCGCGGTCGAGCGGCTTTTCGTCGAGCTTGAGCGTCGCCATCAGGGTCATGCTGACCGCCTGTTCGACTTCGAGGAACATGTCGACCATGCGGTGCTGGAGCACCTGGAACTCGGCGATCGCCTTGCCGAACTGCTTGCGCTGCTTGGCATAATCGAGCGTCAGCGCGTGCAGCGTGCGCGTCACGCCGCAGGCTTCTGCGCAAAGTGCTGCGGTGGCTTCGTCAACGACCTGTTCGACCAGCGGCAGGCCCTTGCCTTCGGCGCCCAGCAGCGCATCGGCGCCGACCACGACGTTTTCGAAATAGACTTCGCTGGCCTGTGAGCCATCGACGGTCGGATAGTCGCGGCGCGTGATGCCCTTGGCGTCGGCGGGGACGAGGAACACCGACACGCCTTCACGCTCGCGCTGGCCGCCGCCCGAACGCGTCGTGACGATCAGGTGCGTCGCCCAGGGCGCGCCATAAACGACCGCCTTATGGCCGTTGAGCACGTAACCGGCGCCTTCCTTCTTCGCGGTGGTGCGCAGGTCGGACAGGTTGTAGCGGCCCTGCGGCTCGGCATAGGCGAACGCGATAACGACCTTGCCGTCGATGATCTGCGGGATGACGGTGTCCGCAACGGCGCCGCCGACAGCCTTCAGAAAGCCGCCGCCGATGACCACGGTCGACAGATACGGCTCGATGACCAGCGCGCGGCCGAATTCTTCCATGACGATCATGTTCTCGAGCGCGCCGCCGCCAAGGCCGCCATGCGCTTCGCTGAACGGGGCGCCGAGGATGCCGAGCTCCTGCGCGAACGCCTGCCACGTGGCCGGGTTCCAGCCGGCCTTGCCGGCCTTGCCATCAACAACCGCCATGCGCGCGTCGAACGTGTAGGTATCGGCGAGGTAGCGCGCGACGGTGTCGCGCAGCATCGTCTGTTCGTCGGTGTAGTTGAAATCCATGTTCGATCCCCAAAGAAAAAGTCGTCAGCCCGGCGAAGGCCGGGACCCAGTCGGTGACGCAAGTTCTGGTCGCAGCGACTGGGTCCCGGCTTCCGCCGGGATGACGTTATTGTCGATTAAAGTCCCAGCACCGCCTTGGCGATGATGTTGCGCTGAATCTCGTTCGAGCCGCCGTAGATCGACGTCTTGCGACCGTTGAAATAGGTCGGCGCGGCGCGGTGTGCGTAATCCGGCCCGATCGGGTGCTCGTTGTCGCCTTCGCCGAAGCCGCGGAAATACGGCGCGCCGTAATGGCCGACCGCTTCCAGCGCCAGTTCGGTGATGCGCTGCTGGATTTCGGTGCCCTTGATCTTGAGCAGGCTCGATTCCGGCCCCGGGCCCTTGCCCGAAGCTTCGCCGGCGAGCGTGCGCAGCTCGGTGAATTCCAATGCGATCAGATCGACTTCGAGTTCGGCAATCTTGCGCTTGAAGAACGGGTTCTTGATCAGCGGTGCGCCGTCGTCCATTTCGGCGCGGGCGATCGTCTTGACGCGCTCGACACCGCGCTTCGAGCGGGCGACGCCGGCGATGCCGGTGCGTTCGTGCGCGAGCAGGTACTTGGCGCAGGTCCAGCCCTTATTCTCTTCGAACACGCGGTTTTCGACGGGCACGATGACGTCTTCGAGCCAGACTTCGTTGACTTCATGCTCGCCGCCGAGCGTGATGATCGGGCGCACGGTGATGCCCGGCGTCTTCATGTCGATGAGGAGGAAGCTGATCCCCTCCTGCTGCTTGGCTTCCTTGTCGGTGCGGACAAGG
>CALMPZ010000154.1 GCA_937871645.1 uncultured Polymorphobacter sp. | reverse complement strand
GAAGGCATCGTCAGCGCCGCCGGCATCAGCCACGACGCGCTGGCCTCCGGCGTTTTCGACGATGCGCGGGTTTTTATCTTCAAGTGCGACTTTACAAGCCCGGTCGAGGATTACGAGCCGGTTGGCGGCGGCTTTTTTGGCAAGTCATCGCTTGAGGATGACCATTACCGCATCGAGGGCATGAGCCTGGTCGATGTGCTGGGGCAGGTTTTCGGCAAGTTCTTCACCGCCGCCTGCGGGCGCACCTACGGAGACGCCTTGTGCGGCATATCGCTGGCTGCCGTGACGGTAGTCGGGGCCCTTACCGGCGTCACCAGCAGCTACGTGTTCCGCGATTCGTCACGCGGCGAAGCTGCCGACTGGTTCGCCGCCGGCACCATTCAATTCACCAGCGGCAACAACGTCGGGCTGAAACCGCTGGAAATCAAAAGCTATGCGGCAGACGGCACGATCACGCTGTATGAGCCGCTTTACTACGCGCCACAGGTCGGCGACACCTTCACGATGGTCAAGGGTTGTCGCAAGCGCGAAGCAGACTGCGTGGCAAGTGGGAACATCATCAACTTCTTCGGCTTTACCCGCATCCCGGCCGGCTCGACCTACGCCCACATCGGGGCGCAGTCATGACCAGATCAGACGTCGTCGCCGCTGCCCGTGCCGAGATCGGCACGCCTTTCCGCCATCAGGGCCGGCAACCCGGCAAGGCGCTGGACTGTGCCGGCCTGCTGATCGCCGTGGCCGATGCCGCAGGCATGGACTATATCGACCGCGCCGATTATTCGCGCCGGCCGTCCGGTGGCCTGCTTGAATCCGCACTCGATGCGCAGCCCTGCCTGATGCGGGTTGGTAGCATGGTGCCGGGCGACGTGCTGCTGATGCGCTTTGCCGGCGACCCGCAACACCTCGCAATTTACGCCGGATTCAATGAAGCCTACGAGGATGCCGGCATTGTCCATGCACTGCTGCAAGCGAGGAAGGTCTGCGAGCATCGCCTGACCGACGAATGGCGCAGCCGCATCGTCCGCATTTACCGTTTTTCAGGGGTTGAGGCATGAGCACCGCCGGTCAGGCAATCGGCGGGCTGGTTGGCGGCGTCGTCGGCGCCTTTGTCGGCGGGCCGACTGGCGCTATTTACGGCGCGCAGATCGGGATGATGGCCGGCGGGTATCTCGACCCGCCGAAGATCAAGGGCAACCACCCGCGCAGCGACCTGTCGGTGCAGTCGGCCACCTATGGTGCGCCGCTCGGGTCGGGCTATGGCAACTACGCCACTTACGGAAATGTGTTCTGGGTCGAAGGCAACAGCCTGCGCCAGATCGACGGCGAAGACGGTGGCGGCAAGGGCGGCCCCAGCAAGCCGACGCCGGATGAGGTCTATGGCACCTTCGCTATCGGCTTCGGCGAGGGTGAGATCGCCGCTTTTGGCCGCATCTGGTGCAATGGAAACCTGGTCTATGACCCGACTTCCGGCACCATCGGTGCGCAGATGGCGAACGGTGACATCGCCGGTAGCATGACGCTTTACCTCGGGTCGGCAACCCAGCTTCCAGACGACCGCATCCAGGCCGATTATGGCGTCGCCTATTGCCCGGCCTGGCGCGGCATGCACTACATCGTGTTCAAGGATTGGCCGATGGCCGATTACGGCAATACGCTGATGGGCATGCAGGTCAAGGCCGAAATCATCAACTCGGCGGATGTGACGCAGTACGCTCGGCTGATCTATGAAGACGCGCTCCTTGCCGACGTCAATACCTACCCTGGCGCCGGAGCCACGCAATACGGCTATTTCAATCCGCAATTTATCGACGGTCTTTTCCGCTGCGACATCGCCAGCCAGGCAAATGGCTATGCCTACTCGTTCGGGGTTTCGCTTGAGGCAGTATTGATCGATCAGCAGGTTGGAAGTTACACCACGGGCGTGCTGGGGTATATCGGCACAATCACTGCGGGCGTCGTTGAGTTTGTGGGTGGAACTACCGGGACATTCAAGGTTGCCGGTGTCGATTTCAAAACGAAGACATCAGACGCGAATAATACTTGCCATGGCATGGCGGTGGGCGCCGACGGTCGCCTTTATGTGCTTGAGGTGGTGGCTGGCGTCGGATTGATAAAAATCTATGACGGCAGCACGCTGGCATTGATTTCATCAGGCGCTAACGGCTCGATAGGTTGGGGTGCCAGCAATGTTGCGCTCCCCGCCATTCCAGGGACGCCCGCCACCTTCTGCGTGGAGCCTGACGGGGTTCATGTCTGGATGGCGGCACAGGCATTCGGCGATAGCTATTTCAAGTTGTGCGTCCTGTCACCTTCTGGTGATTTGTCCGACGTTCATTCATTTAATTCGACGACCGAAGGCCACCTTGGCCCCTATGCGTTGTCGGCTTCTGTCACCGCACTCAATGGTATCTGCTGTGGCATCAACAATCACGGCGGGTTTTTTGTCTATACGCGGAATGCGATCATCGCGCCGGTTTCTGTCGAGTTGGCGGACATCGTGTCCGACCGCTGCCTGCGTTCCGGCCTGCTGACCGCAGCGGACATCGACACTACCCTGATCGACCAGTTGGTGCGCGGCTATCGCGTGCCGGAAGCGATGTCGATCCGCTCGTCGCTTGAGCCTTTGCAGGGTGCCTGGCCGTTCGACACCATTCCATCTGGCTACAAGCTGAAGTTTGTCCCGCGTGGCGGGGCGTCGGTCATCACCATCGACTCATCTGAGCTGGGTGCGGCCGGTGATGGTGGCACGCCCGGCGTGCGCCTGACGCAATCGCGCGAAATGGCGAGCCAGTTGCCGCGCAAGGTGCAGATCACC
>CALMPZ010000153.1 GCA_937871645.1 uncultured Polymorphobacter sp. | reverse complement strand
CGACCATGACGCCGAGCGCGTTCGACACCAGCACCAGCAACGGCATGACGATGACCGCCGCGAGCACGCGCGGCACGATCAGGTAACGGAACGGGTCGGTGCGCAATGTCGCCAGCGCGTCGATCTGCTCGGTGACGCGCATCGTGCCGAGTTCCGCTGCCATTGCCGACGACACGCGGCCCGCGACCATCAAGCCGCCGAGCACCGGCCCGAGTTCGCGGACGATGCCGATGACGGTGACGGCGGGGACGGTCGAGGCAGCGTTGAAGCGGCTGCCGCCGATATAGATCTGCTGCGCCAGCGCCGAGCCGGTGAACAGCGCCGTCAGCCCGACCACCGGCAACGAGAACCAGCCGATCAGCAGCATCTGTTCGAACAGCCGCGCCGGATAATAGGGCGGCAGCAGCGTCCGCCACAGCGCCTGGCCGGCAAACACCGTCAACCGGCCGGTGGCGCGCAGCCCGGCAATGACGAACTTGCCGACGGCGATGGGGAAGGCGAGCAAGGCGTTCATGTCCAGCACCGGCTGTAGCGCTGCCCCAACCCAGTCAGCAACTCATATTGCGCGATGTCGCTGGCGGCGGCAGCGGCGGCCAGATCGAAGTCGACTTCGACGCGGTCGCCTTCGGTGACACCTGTGCCGGTCGCATCGACCATCATCAGGTCCATCGAGACGCGGCCGACGACCGGGCAGCGTGTGCCGCCGATGCGCGCCACGCCGCTGGCGCCGAGCGCGCGGCGGTAGCCATCGGCATAGCCCAGCCCGAGCACGGCAATGCGCATGGGGCGCGGTGCCACGAAGGTCGCGCCGTAGCCGATGCTGGCACCGGCATCGACATCGCGCACCTGCACGACGCCCGCCTCGATCCGCACGACCTGTTGCAAGGCGACGGCGCCGCCCGTCACCGGCTGGCCGCCGTAGAGGCCGAGGCCGGGGCGTGTCAGGCCGAAATGATAGGCGCCGCCGAGCAATATCCCTGCCGAATTGGCGAGCGCGGCGCGGCGCGGCTGCAACTGCGCCACCAGCGCGGTGAAATCGGCGCATTGGCGGGCGTTGAGCGGGTGCGCCGGCTCGTCGGCGCACGCCAGATGGCTATGCAGCGTATCGACCGCCACCCCTTCGAGCAGTCCCGATGCAGCTTGCGCCGGCGTCAGCCCGAGCCGGTTCATGCCGGTATCGACCATGATATCGCAAGCGCCGCCACCAGCTGCAGCCCAAGCGGCAACCTGCGCCGGCGTGCACAGCACCGGCCGCGCTGCCGAGGCGCGTGCAGTGGCCATCTCGCCGCTCTGGATGCCGTGCAGCACCGCGACCGACACCCCGGCCGGCAGCGGGCCGAGCGCATCCACCTCCGACCAGTGCGCGACGAAGAAGTCGCGGCAGCCGGCGGCAGCGAGTGCCACCAGCGTTGCCGCCGCACCAATGCCATAGCCATCGGCCTTGATCGCCGCGCCGCACGAAGCCGCCCCGCTCATCGCCGCGAGCAGCCGCCAGTTCGCCACGAGCGCGTAGCGGTCGATCAGCAGGCAGGGGCTGGCAGGCGTCGGCAACATCGCCAACGACTTACCGGCGCGGCCAAGGCTTGGCAAATGCACGGACCGGCGCACCGCACATTGTTATCGCGGCATGCACCCCTATATTTTTCTGACGCGTCCATACCGGACGGGCTTTCAGGGAGAGAGTTTCATGACCAGGATTACCGTATCGCTCGGCGCACTGGTGTTCGCGGCGTCGCTCGGCATGTCGACGGCGGCCATCGCCGTGACACCGACCGCCGTTGAAAAGGCCGAGCTTTCGATGCTCAGCCCCGACAAGCAAAAGGAAGTGCTGGCGCGCGCGACCGGCGGCAATACCGTCAGCGGGGTCATCGAAACGATGCTGCTCAACCAGATTTCGGATGATTTCGCCAACGGCGACGCGATCAGCATCGACTTCACGCAGGAGCTGTTCGTGGTCCGCAACAAGAACGGCCAGCTGCGCGAATATGAATTCGACAGCGTCACGCTGACCGTGACGCCGCCGAAGAAGTAAGCTTCGCGACCGGTTCAAATGGCGGGGCGGTGGCAGCGTGCCGCCGCCCTGTTTTGCGTCATGCGCCGCGCAGCGCCCCGGCGATGGCGTCCTGCAGCGCCGCCTCAGGCCAGGGCGTGCTGTCGGTGATGTTGACGCAGGCCTTGCCGCCCTTGAGCCGCGGATCGCTGGCCATCAGCAGGCGCGCCGCTTCGGGATCGCCGAAATAGACCGAAACATAGGCCTTCTTCGATGCCAGCGCGACAAACGCCTCGGCACCGGCACCGCCGCGCCGGAACACCGGCATCTTCCATTCGATCGATTCGGCGATGTCGTCGAACGCGGCGTGGATCGTCCTGCGCGCAGCTTCGAGCCGTTCGCGGCGCAGTGGCGGCAATGCCGCGATATAGGCGTCAACCTCGGGGTTCATGCTGCCCTCCGTTTGCCCAGCATTTGCAGAGCGTCGGTCCGGCGCGCATGATAGCAGCATGAGTGTTGCGTTCACCAAGGAATCCGACAGCGAGTCGGTCGCCGCCGACCTGCCCGACCGGCCGGTTTCGGTCCATCCCAACTATGTCACGGCGGCGGGGCTGGCGGCGATCGACGCCGCGCTGGCAGCAGCGCGCGCCGCGACTACGGCAGCGCGCGCGCAGGGCGATATCACCAGCGACCGCACCGCGATGGCGCGCGCCACGCGCGAATTGCGCTACTGGTCGGCACGCCGCGCCAGCGCTCAACTGGTCGAGCCCGCCCGCGGTGACACCGTGACCTTCGGGTGCACGGTGACGCTCGAAGGCGAGGACGGCGGCCGCGAAGTCTGGCGCATCACCGGCGAGGACGAGGCTGACCCGGCGCGCGGCACCGTGTCCTATGTCGCACCGCTGGCCCGCGCCTTGATGGGCAAAAGCGTCAGCGACACCGCAAAATTCGGCGGCCGCGAAGTTGAAATTGTGGAGATTGGCTGATGGGCGAGCGCTTTGAACGTCACAAGCAGCCGTGGACGTCGGACGAGCTGCAAAAGCTGCACATATTGGCCGGCAAGGGCCAGTCGCTGCGCGCCATCGCCAAGGCGCTCGGCCGCAGCGAGGAGTCGACCAAGGACCGCGCCAAGGCCGACGGACTGAAACTGACGAAGTTGCATTAGACTTTCCGCCGCGCCGCGAATGTGGGACAGCGCGGCATGAGCGCGAAACCCGAACCCTTTGATGCGATTATCCTCGGCGCCGGTGGCGCCGGGTTGATGTGCGCCGCCATCGCCGGGCAGCGCGGCAAGCGCGTGCTGGTCATCGATCACGCTGACGAACCCGGCAAGAAGATCCTGATTTCGGGCGGCGGGCGCTGCAACTTCACCAATGTCCACACTGCCGCCGACCGCTATCTGTCGGCCAACCCGCACTTCGCCAAGTCGGCGCTGGCCCGCTACACCCCCGCCGATTTCCTCGCGCTGGTCGAAACCCATGGCATCGCCTGGCACGAAAAGACGCTGGGGCAATTGTTCTGCGACGGTTCGGCACGGCAGATCGTGGCGATGCTGCTCGATGAATGTAGTCGCGGCGATGTCGAGGTCGCGCTGGGTGCGCCAGCCAGCGACATCGACCATGGCGACGGCCAGTACCGCGTCGGCTTCGGCGGCCGGCAGGCGGTGGCACCGGCGCTGGTCATCGCCACCGGCGGCCCGTCGATCCCCAAGATGGGCGCGACCGATTTCGCTTACGGGCTGGCGCGACGCTTCGGGTTGAGCGTGGTCGAGCCGCGCCCGGCGCTGGTGCCGCTGACCTTGGGGCCGGGCGAACAATTGTTCCGCGACCTGTCGGGGGTTGCCGCACCCGTGGTGGCGCGCTGCGGCAAGACGCGCTTTGCCGAAGCCGCGCTGTTCACCCACCGCGGGCTGTCGGGGCCGGCGATCCTGCAGATCAGCTCGTACTGGCGCCACGGCGAGGCCATCGGCATCGACTTCCTGCCCGATCAGCCGCGCGGTTGGCTCGTCGCCGCCAAGCGCCAGCGACCGCGCGCCAGCCTGCGCGGCGTGCTGTCGGGGCTGCTCCCCGACCGCTTGGTGCAGGCGCTGGCGCAGCGACTGCCGCCGGTCGCCGAACTCGGCGGGCTGACCGATGCGCTGTTGACCGAGGTCGAGGCGCAATTTGCCGACTGGCAGTTCGCGCCGACCGGCACCGAAGGTTTCGCCAAGGCCGAAGTCACCATTGGCGGCATCGCCACCGCCGGGCTGTCATCACAGACGATGATGGCGAGCAAGGTGCCGGGGCTCTACGCGATCGGCGAGGCGGTCGATGTCACCGGCTGGCTCGGCGGCTACAACTTCCAATGGGCCTGGGCCAGCGGCGCGGCGGCAGGTCGAGCGATCGGCGACGGGAGCGCCTGAGCCACCGCCTCAGGCCACGCCCGTGGCGCTGCGATTGCCAATGATCCAAGCGCCGCTGGCTGAAAATGATTAACTAAAATTAATAGTATTTCGTATTTCTTAATCTAGGTTAAAAACACGCTATTGCCCTGTGGCAGTTTCATAACACCGGCTATTCGAATCGCCGGCGTTTGAACTGAGGTAACTGGCGAAGCAAGATGTTCCGGTCGATCTCGACATTCTGCAAAATTGCACTGCTGGCGGGTGTCGCCATCGGCACCAGTGCAAACGCGGCCATCACCATCGCGGCGGTGTCGGGCAACCTGCTCGGCTTCGAATATACCGTCGACACGCTGACCAACAAGATCGCTATCGAGGAAACCTGGGGTCCGGTTACGGCGGGCAATGTCCGGTTGCAGATCACCGGTCTGACCGGCGAATGGGACATCGACAAGGTCGTCCACAACGACACCGGCAAAACCTGGGTATCGTTCGGCCATGAACTGCTCAACGGCGACGGCAGCTGGTCCGATGACGGTGACGGGTTGAGCTTCGCGCAGGGCTCGAGCCTGCCGCGCCATGCGTCGGCGTTCAGTTCGCTGCACGTCGATGAACTCGGTACGCGCGATTATCTTAACTGGTTCGGGCCGCCCAGCGTCGCCAGCGGGTCGTTCGTGGTCTTCGAATATGGCCTGCGCGACAACACCGGCAGCAACGATCCCTTCTATCTGATCCAGACGGCGAATGTACTCGAACCCGAAAGCTGGGCGCTTATGATCGCCGGCCTCGGCATGGTCGGCGCGACGATGCGCCGGTCGCGGCGCATGACGACCGTAACTGCATAACGCGCGATCTCGCCATTGCGCGCAACTCGGTGCGCCCGCCGCAACAAATGGCGCAATGTTGCGGCGGCGCACCATCTTGGCGTTCCCATCTCTCAATCCGCAATGTACAATAGGTTAACTTTTCGTTACATACATAGTTCGATTTGCGGCATGGAGGGAAACGAACTTGACGGTATCGGCGCTGGATGCGTTGCCACACTGGCGGGTTTCGATTGCCAAGGGGCGCACGATCTACATCGAGGGCGAGCCTTCGTCGACGCTGTACCGGGTCGAGAGCGGTTGTGTGCGCCTGCTGGTGGATGGCACCGACGGGGCGCGCCAGATCATCAGTTTCCTGTTCCCGACGCAGCTTTTCGGCTATTGCCTCGACACGCGCAATACCAGCGCCGAAGCGGTGACCGACGTCGCGCTGACCGCTTTTCCGATTTCTGCGGTCATCGAACTCGGGGCACATAACCATAAAGCCGCCATCGAGTTGCTCGACACTGCCAATGAGGTCGTCCGGCGCCTGGCGCATCACTTTCAGGGTGTTTCGCACCTCCCGGCCGATGCGCGGGTGATGTGGTTCCTTGAAAAGCTGTCGCGTGAACCGGCAATCAGCGATGGCCGCCTGCCGCCGACCATCCGGCTGCCGATGACCTTTGGCGACGTCGCCGCCTATCTCAATCTGACGCCGCAGACACTGAGCCGGGTCTTTCGACAGCTCGAGGGCTCGCATAGCATTCATCGCGCCGGTAGCCGGGTCTTCGTCGTCGATGCGATCGTAGCGGCCTGACGCTGCGGCACCGCCAAACCGGCCGCCACGACAAAAGCTGTTCCATGCGGCGGCAAAAGCTGGCAGTTTTGTCGCGGAATTGCCGGGGAGCACGCCATGTCGATCAGGATTCAACCACTCGCCGGGGTCGGCGCCGAAATTTGCGGTGTCGACATCGCCGCGCTGTCGGACAGCGATTTCGCCGCGATACGCGCCGCATTTGCCGATCACGGCGTGATCTTTTTCCGCGATCAGTCGATCGACGAGGCGCAGCACATCGACTTTGCGCGGCGCTGGGCGCCGATCAACATCAACCGCTTCTTCGGCGCGCACCCGGGCTTCCCCGAAATCGCCATGGTCAGCAAGGAACCCGAACAGCGCAACAACATCGGCGGCGGCTGGCACACCGATCACAGCTATGACCAGATCCCCGCAATGGGGTCGATCCTGGTGGCGCGTGAACTGCCCGCCACCGGTGGCAACACGCTGTTTTCGTCGATGTATGCCGCCTATGACGCGCTGTCGCCGGGGTTTGCTGCAATGCTCGAAGGGCTGCGGGCGGTGCATTCGGCGCGGCATGTCTTCGGCGGCGCGCCCGACACATACTACAACACTACCGACGCCGGCGGGAACCGGATCGGCAATGCCGCCGCTGCCGACGCCTTGCAGGACGTCACCCACCCGGTGGTCATCACCCACCCGCTCAGCGGCAAGAAGGCGCTCTACGTCAACCCGTCGTTCACGACGCATTTCGATGGCTGGAGCGTCGAGGAGTCGAAGCCGCTGCTGCAACAGCTCTACGGCCATTGCATGAACAAGGCGTTCGTCCACGAATTCGTCTGGCGCCCCGGCTCGATTGCGTTCTGGGACAACCGCGCCACCTGGCATTTCGCCAAGAACGACTATCACGGCCAACGCCGCGAGATGCACCGCATCACCGTCGAAGGCGCACCGCTCGGCTGACGCGGCCGATTGCGTGCGCGCCGGCAATCGTCGATAGTGACGCCCATGTTTCCCGAACCCATCGCCGTCGATAGTATCGCGCACAACATCCAGCTGGCGGTGGCGCCGGTGTTTTTGCTCACCGGCATCGGCTCGGTGCTCAACGTGTTGACGACGCGACTGGGCCGCATCATCGACCGCGCGCGCGGCATCGAAGCGCATTTCCCCGACTTCGGCGCCGAAGACCGCGCCGTCGCCATCCGCGAACTGCGCGTGCTCGACCGGCGCATGGCGACCGTGCATATCGCGATTGCGCTGTGCACGACCGCGGCGCTGCTCGTCTGCGTGCTGGTCGCCATCCTGTTCATCGGCGATTTCGTGCCGGTGCCGCCGTCGACGACCATCGCCGCGCTGTTCGTCGTGGCGATGACGTTGCTGATCGGCGGGCTGGTGATGTTCCTGCGCGAAATCCGCATCGCGACGCGCTCGGTGCGCGTCAACCAGGCGCTGATCGGCGCCGATCCCCCGCAACCCGGCGGCTAGATCCGCGCGAACCTTCCCTTTCCCGCCGCGGGAGAGGG
This sequence comes from uncultured Polymorphobacter sp., assembly GCA_937871645.1. Classification (GTDB taxonomy): domain Bacteria; phylum Pseudomonadota; class Alphaproteobacteria; order Sphingomonadales; family Sphingomonadaceae; genus Polymorphobacter_A. Next base: position 1,319 of record CALMPZ010000153.1, on the reverse strand, counting down.
CGACTCGCGCAACTTCGCGCGGCGGGGTGAGGGGGCGTCAGGCGCGACGCCGCGCGCGCTGTCACTAACGCTTCGGCAGGCTCAGGGTGAGGGGGGCTCTTTGGCAGCCGGCGATCAAACAAGCCGAATAATGCCTTGTGAAAACCACCAACCGCAACCACTATGTCGATGAAAATTCGACGGGGGCATGGGTTTTGTCGACAAAATTGGCACGGCATGCCGGAATTTATATTTCGGCAGTATTGATATCGGCCGCCGCACCCCCGGCCTATTCGGCCCAGCCACTCGCCCAAGGCGCGCTAATTCGCGTCAGCGTTGCCGAAACCGACCTGATGTCGAAGGGCCAGGTGGTCAAGCTTTCCGCCGCCGCCGTCGCTACGCCGATCATCACGCAGCTCAGCGAGGCCGGCTATCTGACGCACGGCGCAGATGCTGGCTACACGCTCGACGTGACGGTCGGGTCGTACGATTCGGGCAGCTACATCGGCCTCGCGAAGACCGCGCATATCGGCGTCGATTATGCGCTGGCCGACGCGGCCGGCGACACTGTCCGCAACTGGCACGCCGACTGCACCCACCGCGTCGCCTTCAACCTTGAATCGACCGCCAAGCGCAACGCTGCCGCCGTCACCGCCTGCCTCGACGAACTGGCGCAGGGCGCGGTGCACGCCATTCGCGGCGCACCGTGATTTTGCTGCCAGTTGGCTTGGCAGCTATTGGAGTCACCATCCGTTCAACGCATTGAAGCATATTCCCGAAAGATATCTGTGGCTTGCAATGGCTGAAAAAATTGCAACCATCGCGGTCTCTATTCGGCTTTTTATTGTGGCAAACATCGCTATGGAGTTTGCGTGGTCGGGTAATTGAGCCGATGCGGGGGGCACTATGAAAACGGTTCGGGCTGCAGCGACGATTCTTGTCGCAATGACATGGTGTGTTGCATCGATTGCAACTGCGCAAACGCCAACGATTGCACCAATCGCTGTAGCGCCTGCCGTACCTGCAGCGGGTGCGCCTGCAGCAGCGCCCGCCACGCCACTGCCTGCCAGGCCCGCCCCCGTGGTGGCCGTACCTGCGGCACCCGCGCCGGTGGCGGCATTGGTCATTGCGCCTTCCAACGCGCTCGTTCTCCGCCAGGGAACGGCAGTACGCTTTGCAACAGACCAGGCGCTGTCATCTCAGAAGTCCAAGCTCGGCGACCGGTTCGAGTTGCGGACGATCGATCCTGTCCGGGTCGGCGAATTGCTGGTGATCCCGGCGGGCACGCGCGCCGTTGGTGAAGTCACACGTGCCGAAAAGAAGGGCGCTTTCGGCAAGTC
>CALMPZ010000152.1 GCA_937871645.1 uncultured Polymorphobacter sp. | reverse complement strand
GGTCACCCCTGCCCGCCGGAGGCTCTTTGACTCTATTCTGCTGCATCGAGCCGGCTGATCACCGCCTTATCGCTCCAATGGCTCGACACGTTGCGCCGGAACACCGGCGGGCGGTCGGCAAGCACTTCGGTTTCCAGCCACAGGCGCTTGAGGTGGCGCACCTTGCCGGCAGCGCGGTCGTCGACATATTCGGTGCGGCCGTGCATCACGTGGAAATTGTTGATGAACTGGATGTCGCCGGGTGTGAAGTCGATAGTGACATTCCAGCGCCCGCTTTCAGCCGCATCGTCGAGCCATTGCAGCGCAGCGCGGGCACGGTCGGTCAGTGTCGGCGCTTCCGGGTGGCGCTGCGAGGCGAGGATGTACGGCACGATGGCGCGCACGAACAGCCGGCCATGCCAGTTGGTGAACACCGGAATCATGTAATAGGGCTTTTCGCCGGGGGCCTGCTCGCCGCGATAGTCGTAGGGCTGCGGCAGATAGAGTTCGGCCGCGAGTTCGGGCACTTCGCGCACCATGGCGTTGTGGATGGCGACCGAATTTGCCACCGCCGACAGCCCGCCCGACACGCCGGTTTGCAGGCACATCAGCCCGACCAGATCCGACCCGTCGCAGTGGAACCCCAGCTTGATGCCGCCAAGTTCATTGCCGCGCGCCGTCGGGTCGTTGGCGCTCTTGCCCTGATCGGTGACGTCGCCGAGGATGTGGCCATGCTTGTTCTGCGCCCAGGGCTTGCCGAGATGCGCGCCGATGCCCCAGTAGATCATGCACATTTCGTCGTTGCTGTAGGCGGCGCGATCGACCCCGCGGATCTGCACGAAGCCGCGCCCGTTGATCAGCTCGTTTTCGATGCGCTTGATGCGCGCGCCCAGCGTCGGCAGCGGGAAATCGGCCTTGCCGACCTCGCGCAGGTCGCGGCCGGCGTTGGCCTTCGTTGCCACGTCGAGTTCGGCGAGTTCGGCCGGCGTCAACCATTCGGTCCACAGCGCCGGGTCCTTGACCGCGTCGGCGGTCCATTCGCAGTGCGGTTCGAGGATTTCGAGCTTCATGTCGCCTACTCCGCTGCCACAGCCATCGGGGCCGATTTTGCGCCGCGCACCAGCCGGCCGGGCAATGCGCCGGTCGGTTCACCGTCGCGGTAGGTCACCTGCCCCGCGACAATCGTCGCGACATAGCCGGTCGCGCGCTGGATCAGGCGACGGCCACCCGCGGGCAAATCATAGGCAACTTCAGGTGGATGCAGCCGCAGATTGTCATAGTCGATGATGTTGATATCGGCGCGCAGCCCGACATGGATGCGCCCGCGGTCGTGCAGCCCGATCAGCGCCGCGGTATCGGCGGCCTGCATCCGCACCGCTTGTTCGACGGTCAGTTTCGGCCCGCGCGTGCGGTCGCGTGTCCAGTGCGTCAGCAGCGACGTCGGGAAGCTGCCGTCGCAGATCATCCCGACATGCGCGCCGCCGTCGGACAGGCCGGGCACGGTGTCGCGGTGGCGCAGCATCATGTAGCTCGGGTCGAGCGAGCCATCGGCATAGTTGAGGAACGGCACGTAGATCATGCCCTTGCCGCCCTGGTCGAGCATCGCATCGAGCGCGATTTCCTGCGGCGTGCGGCCCTGCGCCTTGGCCAGCGCGCCGAAACTCTGGTCGGCGGTCGGCTCGTAGTTGGGATCCGTCCCCAGCGCATACATGTCGTCCCAGCGCGCCAGCATGTTCGCCGCCAATGCATGGCTTTCGGTCGGCGGCTGGCTGAGCAGCGCGGCACGGAACACCGGATCGGCAAGCTTCGCCGCCCTCTCGGCAATCGGCAGCCCGGCAATGTCCTTGTAGCCCGGATACAGGCTGAACGGGTTGAGCGTCAGTTCGAGCCCGAGCAGCACGCCGACCGCACGCGGCGCCACCTGCGCGCGCATTTCGAGCCCCGCCTCGGTGGCGGCGGTGAGTTCGCCGAGCAGTGTCTTCCAGCCGTCCTTGGCGCGCGCCGATTGCGCCAGGCTGAAGCTCAGCGGCCGGCCACTGGCTTCGCACAGCCGGCGGAACATCGCGAA
>CALMPZ010000151.1 GCA_937871645.1 uncultured Polymorphobacter sp. | reverse complement strand
CCGGCGAAATCGAGCGTGCCGCGTGCCGCCAGCCAGCCGCCGCCCCACACCCAGTGCGCGACGGGCACATAGACGATCAGTGACCACAGCAGCGTGAAGGCGACGACCCAGCCGAAGCGCACGCGCTCGACGAAGGCGCCGATGATCAGCGCCGGGGTGATGATCGCGAAGGTCATCTGGAACAGCGCAAAGGCGTTTTCGGGAATAGTCGTGCCGGCGCGGACGGCGGCGAGATTGGCGAGCATGATGTTGCCCGCGCCGCCGAGCCACGGCGAGCCGGTGCCGAAGGCGAAGCTGTAGCCGCACACCGCCCACAGCAAGGAGATTGCACAGGCGATGACGAAGCAGTGCATCAGCACCGACAGGATGTTGCGAACGCGGACGAGGCCGCCGTAGAACAGCGCGAGGCCGGGCAGCGTCATCAGCAGCACCAGCGCGCTCGCCATCAGCACCCAGGCAGTGTCGCCGGTGTCGGCGGTCACATCTTGCGCGAACACCGGCGTTGACGTCGCCAATGCCAGCAGCATGGCCCCCATGCGGCGAACGTTCATCATGCCTCCCCCGAATACGCTTTGTTGCTGCGTTCTATCCGGGAAAGCCGCGCGGCTGTCTATTCAAAAGCCGGGCGATTCAAAAAGCCGCAGTTCAGACGCGCGTCGGGATAATGACGCGCATCGATTCATAGCCCTTCACGAACGTCGAGAATACGCGCTTGGGCTCGGCGACGACCTGGATGGTCGGGAAGCGCTTGAGGATTTCCTGCCAGATGATCGTCAGCTGCAGTTCGGCGAGGCGGTTGCCGACGCAGCGGTGGATGCCAAAGCCGAAGCTCAGGTGCTGACGCGGGCGGGCGCGGTCGATGATATAGTCGTTGGGGCGTTCGATGACGGTGTCGTCGCGGTTGCCCGACACGTACCACATCACGACCTTGTCGCCCTTGCGGATCTGCTTGCCCTGGAACTCGATGTCCTGCGTCGCGATGCGGCGCATGTGCGGCAGCGGCGTCTGCCAGCGGATGGTTTCGGAGACCATCGAGGTGATGAGCTCGGGGTTGGCGCGCAGCTTGGCGTATTGGTCGGGGTTCTGGTTGAGCGCCAGCACCGAGCCGGTGATCGTGTTGCGCGTCGTGTCGTTGCCGCCGACGGTCAGCAGCACGATGTTGCCGAAATATTCGCGCGGCGACATGTTGCGCGTCGCCGGCCCGTGCGCGAGCATCGAGATCAGGTCGTTGCCCGGCTCGGCGTTGACGCGCTGGTTCCACAGCTCGGTGAAATAGGCGTGGTACTCGGTGAAGATCGCGAACTTCTGCTCGAGCGTGTCGATGAGGCCCTGGCCGGGCACCGCGGTGACGACGTCGGACCAATAGGTCAGCTTGCGGCGGTCTTCCTGCGGCATGTCGAACAGCGTCGCCAGCGTCATCGCGGTCAACTCCATCGACACCTTGTCGACCCAGTCGAACTCCTCGCCGATCGGCAGCGAATCGAGAATCTTCGCGGCACGCTCGCGGATCAGCGGTTCGAGCCGGGCGAGGTTGAACGGCGACACCGCCGGATTGACGGTCTTGCGCTGCTCGTCGTGCTTGGGCGGGTCCATCGCGATGAACATCGGCAGCGGGCCCTGCTCGCCGTCCTGCGAGGCGATGGTGATGCCGCCTTCGGACGAGAACACCGTATGGTTGGTGTCGACTGCCATGATGTCATTGTATTTGGTGATCGACCAGTACGGGCCGTAGTTGCTTTCGGCGGTGTAGTGGACCGGGTCTTCGGCACGCAGCCGCTCGAAATATGGCCACATCGTATCGTTCTGAAACTGCTCGGGCCGCGCCGGATTGAGCTCGGCGAGCGGCAGCGCATAGGCTTCCGCGCGTGCGGCGGCGAGGCGCTCTGCGTTGGTAGCAATCATGGGGCGGCACCTTTTTGCGTAGTGTTAATTCGCATCTTATGTGCAACGCGGTTCGGGAAATGTCCAGCGGGTGCGAAGCCTTGACGCAGGTCGCGGTACTGGCCGCGACATTCGCCGCTTGTTTGCCGTGCGCGACCTCGCCTACCAAGGTTGCCGGAGCGGGCGCATCGACCTGCGGGGATGGTTTGGCATGACGGGTGAGCAGGCAGCGGCGCGGACGGGCCGTGCGGAATGGCAGCGCGGCTGGCGCGTTGTCGCGGCGTCGGCGGCCGCCATCGGCACCGGGGCGGCGCTGTATCAATATGTGTCGAGCCTGTTCGTCGTGCCGGTGCAGCACGCCTTTGGCTGGAGCCGCGGCGAGATCGCCACCGGTGCTGCTATTGGACTCATCGGCTCGCTGACGGCGCCGCTGGTTGGCTATCTGGCCGACCGTTGGGGCGTGCGCCGCGTCACGCCGGTCAGCATCGTCGGGCTGGCGCTGGCGTTCGTCGGCATGTCGCTGATGAACGGCAGCTACTGGCAGTTCGTGCTGTGCTCGTTCGCCATCGGGCTCGCCGCACCCGGCACCACCGGGCTGGTCTATACGCGCATCGTCAATGGCTGGTTCGACCGTGCCAAGGGCCAGGCGCTCGGCGTCATGGCGTCGGGGGTGTCGCTCGGTGCATTGATGCTGACGCCGGTGGTCGGCTGGGCGATTGCCAACTGGGGGTTTCGCGGCGGCTATCTGTCGCTGGCGGTGCTGACGCTGGGCATCGGCTTGCCCGCCGTACTGATCGGCGTGCGGCCGGCGCCGACCGATGTCGTGCCCGCCGATGTCGAGGCCGAAGAAGCGGACACGCCCGAACTGGCGGCGACCATGGCGGTGCTGGCGCAGTCGAGCCTGACCTGGCGTGCGGCGCTGCGCACGCGCGGTTTCTGGATGCTGGCGCTCGGCATGGTGCTGGTCAATGCGCCGTCGACGGGCATCCTGACGCAGCTCGACCCGATGCTGTCGGGCAAGGGTGTCAGCGCCGGGCTGATTGCCTTCTACATCGCGCTGTTTTCGGTATCGGTGCTGATCGGCCGCATCGGCGTCGGCATGTTGTTCGACCGGATGAATGCCCGTCGCGTCGCCGCCATCGTCACGCTCGGCGGCGCTGTCGGCGCGCTGCTGTTGCGGTCGCCCGCGCCCAATGTGGCGATCCCGCTCGCCATCGTGCTGGTCGGGCTGCTGCAGGGCTCCGAAACCGATGTGCTGGCTTGGTTCGTGTCGCGGCTGTTCGGGCTGGCGCATTACAGCGCGATCTACGGCGCACTGATGCTGGCGTCGTTGCTCGGCACCGCGGGTGGCGTCGTCGGCTTCGGCCGGCTGTACGACTACAGCCAGAGTTATGACATCGCGCTGGCCGGCGCGGCGCTGATGCTCGCCGGCGCGGCTGTTACG
>CALMPZ010000150.1 GCA_937871645.1 uncultured Polymorphobacter sp. | reverse complement strand
GGCGCTGTGGCTGGACTAGCTGCTGCAGCCTTTAAGATGCTGGTTTGAACGGCAGATATTAGTCATTCGATGTCCAAATTGGGACGTCCGCTACGGGGTCGTTAGCTGCCGTGCTGCTTCCCGTCCCGCTTGCGGGAGCGGGACAATGGCTCAGATCACCAACGGCCCATGCTCCAGCTTCGGCAGCACGTGCCGCGCGAACAGGTCGCATTCGGCGGCGTGCGGGTAGCCCGACAGGATGAACGCCTCGATGCCTTCGGCCTGATAGGCGCGCAGTTTGGCGAGGATCTGGTCGGGGTCGCCGACCAGTGCGGCGCCGCAGCCCGAGCGGGCGCGGCCGATGCCGGTCCACAGATTGTCCTCGACATAGCCTTCGTTGCCGGCGGCTTCACGCAGCTCGGCCTGGCGCTGGACGCCGACCGATTGTGAGTCGAGCGACTTGGCGCGGATGGCGTCGCCGGTTGCAGCATCGAGCTTCGACAGCAGCCGCGATGCGGCGGCGCGGGCTTCGGCCTCGGTCTCGCGCACCACGACATGGACGCGGTAGCCGAAGCGCAAGGTGCGGCCATAGGCTGCCGCGCGCTTGGTCATGTCGGCGACAATCTCGCGCACTGCGGGCATGGTGTCGGGCCACATCAGATAGACATCGGCGGCCTTGGCGGCGGCATCGCGCGCGTCGGGCGACAGGCCGCCGAAATACAGCGGCGGGCATTTGCCGCTGACCGTCTTGATGCCCGGCGGGTCGAGCTTGAGCTGCCAATGCTCGCCCTGATAATCGAGCGGCTGGCCGTTGAGCAGCGTCTTGAGGATTTCCATCAGCTCGACGGTGCGCTGGTAGCGCGGCGCGCTCGCCAGCACCTCGCCGGGCATTTCGGAGCTGATGATGTTGACGTTCAGGCGGCCCCCTGAAATCTGATCGAGTGTCGCGATCTGGCGTGCCAGTTGCGGCGGCCACGCCTCGCCGACGCGCACCGCCATCAGCAGCTTGATGCGGCGCGTCACCGTGGCGATGGCGGCGGCAAATGCCGTGGTGTCGATGCCGAGCGCATAGCCGCTGGGCAGCAGGATATTGTCGAAGCCGCCCTTTTCAGCGGTCAGTACGATGTTGCGGCAATGCTCCCAGCTTGATTTGAGCGCGGCGTCGGGTTGGCCGAGGAATTCATAGTCATCGTCGCACAGCGCCGAAAACCAGCTGACTTCGCACCCCTTTACAGCAGCACTCATGGCAGGTTTTCCCCCAGCGAAGCGACGAGAATGGCGTACCATTCGGCGCGCGTGAAACTGACCTTGAAGGCGTCCGCCGCCTCGGCGATGCGCGCCGGGGTCTGCGTGCCGACAATCGGGATGGGCCGCGACGGATGCGCCATCACCCAGGCGTAGGCGACCGCCGAAACGCCGACGCCGAAGCGTTCGCCGTGCGCCTTGAGCAGCGCCTTGACCGCGGTGGTGCGCGCGTCGTCGGGCTTGGCGCGACCGGGGCGCGGGTCGCCACCGACCAGCCGCCCCTGCCCCAGTGGCGACCACGCCAGCACGGCATAGTCATTCGCCATCGCCTGATCGAGCACGCCGTCGAACAGCGGCGCGGTGGCGAGCGGGGAAAATTCGGGCTGGATGCTGGCGAGCGGCAGGCTCATGTGCGCGGCGAGTGCGGCGGTCTGCGCGGGGGTGTGGTTCGACACGCCGATGGCGCCGATCTTGCCGGCCTTGACGAGGCCTTCGAGCGTGCGCGCGGTTTCGCCCGGATGCGCGAGCATGTCGGGGCGGTGGATCTGCCACAGGTCGATGCGTTCGACACCGAGCCGCGTCAGCGAGGCGTCGACGGCTTCGACCAGATAGGCGGGCGACGAGTCGTACGGCACGCCCATGCGGATGCCGCCCTTGCTGGCGAGCACCATGCGGTCGCGCAACCCCGGCGCCTCGGCGAGCACCTTGCCGAGCAGCAGCTCCGACGCGCCGAACGGCTCGTCATTGTCGGGGCCGTAGATGTCGGCGGTGTCGAGCAAGGTCATGCCGGCATCGAGCGCGGCTTCGACGCGTTCACGCGCGGCGCGCACGTCGTTGCCGGCGAAGCGCCACATGCCCCACGCCAGGGGTGAAACGGAAAGTCCGCTCTTGCCGAGCGGACGTGATTTGGGAGAGAGGGTGATTTCGGTCATGCGGGCTTTTTGGCACAAAGGAACAGGTAATGGGAGACGCAATTCGCTGGGGCATCGTCGGTTCGGGGATGATGGGCATCGAGCATATCAACAACCTCAAACTGACGCCGGGGGCGACGATTGTGGCGCTCGCCGATCCGGTGGCGACGTCGCTCGCCATGTCGCAGCGCGCCATCGGCCACGAAGTCGCGACGTTCGCCAATGCGGCGGCGCTTGCGGCAAGCGGGCTGTGCGATGCGGTGGTGGTGTCGTCGCCGAACTTCACGCACCATGATGTGCTCGGGCCGTTGATGGACGCGAAGCTGCACATATTGTGCGAAAAGCCGCTGTGCACGACGCTCGCCGATGCGCGGGCGATTGCGACGCGTGCCAAGGGCTATGACCGGATTTTCTGGACGGCGATGGAATATCGCTACATGCCGCCGGTCGCCGATTATGTCGCCCAGTTGCATGCCGGCCGCGTCGGCAAATTGCAGATGCTGTCGATCCGCGAGCACCGCTTCCCGTTTCTGGTCAAGGTCGGCGACTGGAACCGTTTCGCGAAGAACACCGGCGGGACGATGGTCGAGAAATGCTGCCACTTCTTCGACCTGATGCGGCTGATCGTCCAAGCCGAGCCGGTGCGCGTCTATTGCTCAGGCGGCAACGACGTCAACCACCAGGACGAACGCTACGGTGGGCAAAAGCCCGACATCATCGACAACAGCTACACGACGGTCGATTTTGCGAATGGCGTGCGCGCCATGCTCGACCTCAGCATGTTCGCCGAAGGTGCCGAGCAGCAGGAAGAAATCTGCGCGGTCGGCGACAAGGCGCGGCTCGAAGTGTTCATCCCCAAGGGCGAGATCGTCTATTCGCCGCGCGTCGGCTTCATGAACCCCAAGCAGGTCGAACGCCGCATTGTCGAAGTCGATGCCGCCGCACTCGCAGCCGGGCATCACCACGGCGCCAGCTTCTACAGCCACGCGGCGTTCGCACGCGCGGTGCGTGGCGAGGGCAAGATTGAAGTCACCGCCGATGACGGGTTGCGCGCGGTCGCGATGGGGCTCGCCGCCGAAATCAGCGCGAAGGAGCACCGCGTCGTCGACATGGCCGAACTCGGCCTCTGAGGCCCGACGGTCGCAACTGTTGCCGCCGTACAACGGTGACAATGGATAATTGTATCCAATTTCCAATTCGGGCCAAAACAGTCCAGTTTCCGGTGGCAACGCCGGAAATTCCGGCTAAATAGCCGCGTTCGGCCCCGATCGGGCAGCACATCGGGGCAAAAAGCCTTTCCAGGGGAGATATTCATGCGTCGTTCCACCATGCTTGCCGGTACTGCACTGCTGGCTTTGACCGCGCTGCCGGCGCTGGCGCAGAGCACCGTCGCCAACGCACCCGCCAACGTCATCACCCAGGATGCGCAGGAAACCGCCAACGCCGATGATCCCGATGCGATCATCGTGACCGCGCAGAAGCGCGCACAAAAACTGCAGGACGTGCCGGTCGCGGTCAGCCTCGTCACCGGCGACCAGATCCGCGACCTCGGCGGCGTCAACATCGCCAACGTCCAGTATCTCGTCCCCGTGCTCAACTTCCGCCAGTCGGGCACCAGCCTCAACCAGGCGCTGTTCCTGCGCGGCGTCGGCACGATCAACTTCTCGATCGCCGCCGAACCCTCGGTCGCCGTCGTGCTCGACGGTGTCGTGCTCAGCCGCGCCGGCGAAGGCTTCGGCGACCTTTATGACGTCGAACGCATCGAAGCGCTGCCCGGTCCGCAGGGTACACTGTTCGGCAAGAACGCCTCGGCGGGTGTCGTTCAGATCATCAGCCAGCGTCCGACGCGTAACCTGTCGGGCTATGTCGAAGGCTCCTATTACAGCGAGAACGAATGGCGCGGCCGCGCGACGCTGAACTACCCGATCACCGACAAGCTGCTGACCCGCGTCACCGGCTTCTATGGCCAGTATGACGGCAATATCGAAAACGTCGCCGCCAATGTGCGGTCTTCGGTCAACGGCTACAAGCACTACGGCATCCGCGGCATGGCCGAGTATCAGGCGTCGGACGATGTCTCGCTGCTGCTGATCGCCGACTACCGCAAGGCCGAGGATGATTGCTGCGCCGAAGTCATCGCGACCACGCCCACCGGCATCACCGCCGGCGCGCTGCCGGGCGTGACGATCCAGGGCAATGAAACCCGCCAGATCGAACAGAACCTCGTCACCGCGACCAACGAAACCAGCTGGGGCGTATCGTTGCAGGCCGATATCGCGCTCGGCAACAACACGCTGACGTCGATCACCGCGTACCGCAGCTGGGACAACCAGGAAATCCGCGACGGCGACTTCCTCAGCCAGCCCTATGTCGGCGTCGCGCAGCTGCACGATGACGGCCCGCAGACCAGCACGACGTTCAGCCAGGAACTGCGCATCGCCTCGCCGTCGGGTGTGCCGGTCGAATGGACCGCAGGTGCCTATTACTCGCGCGCCATGTCCGACCGGACCTTCACGCGCAACGACATCGTCTGCACCGCGAC
>CALMPZ010000149.1 GCA_937871645.1 uncultured Polymorphobacter sp. | reverse complement strand
CAGCCCGACCGCCTTGACGCGCACCAGCACCTCGCGCGGGCCGGGCTCGGCGACGGCGACCTCCTCGATCTGCATGGGCTTGCCGATTTCGCGGAATACTGCGGCCTTCATCGTCGTTCACTCCCCAGCGCGGCGTTGGTGCCGCTTCATGCCTGATTTGTCGCTGCGATTTTGCGGCATTGCAAGCCCGTAGGCGGCATTGGGCGACACGGCGGCGATGCGCTATGCTCGCCGCTATGGCCATAGCGGAGAGACCCATGCCGACGCGGACCGAAACCGATAGCCTTGGTGCCGTCGAGGTGCCGGCGGATGCCTATTGGGGGGCGCAGACGCAGCGCAGCATCGAAAATTTCCCGTTTGCCCCGCGCGAACGCATGCCGATCGAAATCATCCACGCGCTCGCCGTCATCAAGGGCGCGGCAGCGGCGGTCAATCGTCGCCACGGGCTTGACGCCGGACTGGCCGACGCCATCGAAGCCGCTGCCGCTGCGGTCGCCGCCGGCGCACATGACGACCAGTTCCCGCTGACGATCTGGCAGACCGGATCGGGCACGCAGACCAACATGAACGTCAACGAGGTTATCGCCGGCATCGCCAACGAAGCCTTGACCGGCCAGCGCGGCGGCAAGGCACCGGTGCACCCCAACGACCATGTCAACATGGCGCAATCGTCGAACGACTGCTTCCCGACGGCGCTGCACATCGCCGCCGCGCGCATGTCGACGTCGCGCATGCTGCCGGCGCTCGACCGGCTGCACGCCGCGCTGGCCGCCAAGCAGGCGGCCTGGGTCGACATCGTCAAGATCGGTCGCACGCATCTGCAGGACGCGACGCCGCTGACGTTGGGGCAGGAATTTTCGGGCTACGCCAACCAGCTCTATCGCTGCCGCGCCCGCATCGAGCCGGCGGTGATGCACGGCATGTGCCAGCTGGCGCAGGGCGGCACCGCCGTCGGCACCGGGCTCAACGCGCCGCCGGGGTTCGGTGCGGCGATTGCGGCCGAGATCGCGCGGCGCGCCGGGCTGCCGTTCTTCACCGCCGAAAACAAGTTCGAGGCGCTGGCGAGCAATGACCCGCTGGTGCATCTGTCGGGGACGCTCAATACGTTGGCGGTGGCGCTGACCAAGATCGGCAATGACATCCGCCTGCTCGGCAGCGGGCCGCGCGCCGGCATCGGGGAATTGACGTTGCCCGAAAATGAGCCCGGCAGCTCGATCATGCCCGGCAAGGTCAACCCGACGCAGTGCGAAATGCTGACGATGGTGGCCGCCCAGGTCATCGGCAACCACGGCGCTGTCACCGTCGGCGGCATGCAAGGCCAGTTCGAGCTCAATGTCTTCAAGCCGTTGATCGGCGCCAATGTGTTGCGCTCGATCGATTTGCTGAGCGTCGCGATGGACAGCTTTGCGGCGCGCTGCGTCGAAGGGCTGGTCGCCAACCGCGACCGCATTGCCGAATTGCTCGAACGCTCGCTGATGCTGGTGACGGCGCTGACGCCGGAAATCGGTTATGACGCGGCCTCCAAAATCGCCCGCCACGCGCACGCCGAAGGGCTGACCTTGCTCGAGGCCGCACTGGCGCTCGGACTCATCGACGAACCCCGCTTCCGCGCGCTCGTCCGCCCCGAAACGATGACCTGACTGTCCCCTCTCCCTTGAGGGGAGAGGGCGACTCGCGCGGCACGCGCGGCGGGGTGAGGGTGCACGGCGCAGCGCTACAACTGACAACCCTCACCCCGGGCCGCGCCTGCCGGTGCGTCTCTCGCCCTCTCCCCTGAAGGGAGAGGGGACGGTCACAATCGCGCTGGCAGTTTCTGCCCGCCCGCTGCACAGTTGCGCCGAGCAATCAGGGGTAACAGGGCATGCAGATCAATCGGCGATGGGCGCTCGGACTCGGCGCGGCGGCAAGCGTTGCACTGGCAAGCGCAGGGCGCGCGGCCACGGTGGGGGTGGCGCGCGTCAACGTGCTGGCACCGGGCGAGGGCGACGCGGGCGCGCTGCTCAAGGCGCTCGGCGACTATGCGGCGGCCGAGATGAATGCCTGGGGCCTGCCGGGGATGACGCTTTCGGTGCGCGGGCCAAAGGGGCTGCGCGCGGTGATGACGCTGGGGCTGTCGGACATTGAACGCGGCTTGCCGGTCCGGCCCGACCAGTTGTTCCAGATCGGCTCGATTTCGAAGTCGCTGGTGGCGCTGTGCCTGTACCGGCTGGCGGCGCAGGGGCGCCTCGACCTCGATGCGCCGATGGCGACGGTGCTGCCCGGCGTGCCGCTGCCAGTGCCGGTCACCGTGCAGCAGCTGCTCGAACACAGCAGCGGGCTGGCGCATGACGCGCCGCTGTTCCCGCGCGTCAACGGCAACATGCTGTGGACGGGGTTCACGCCGGGCACGCGGTTTTCGTACAGCAACACCGGCTATGATTTGCTGGGGCATGTCGTGTCGCAGGTCACCGGCAAGACCTATGCGGCGGCGTGCCGCGAGCTGGTGCTGGTGCCGCTCGGCATGACGCACGCCGAGCCGGTGATCGTCGCGCGCGACCGGGCGCGCTATGCCATCGGCTATGTGCCGGTGCTCGGCGACCGCGTCTATTTTCCGGATGCCGACTGGGCGGCAGGGCCGTGGTTCGACGCCGATATTCCGGCGGGCTCGGTCGCGGCCACGCCCGCCGACATGCTGCGCTATCTCGACATGCTGGCGCAGCTTTCGGCGGGCAAGGGCGGGGCGCTGATGACCGATGCGCTCGCCAGGCGCTTTGTCACCGCAACCGTTGATGCCCCCGATTTTGGCAAGGGCGCGCGCTACAATGCCGGGCTGGCGACGATCGATATCGATGACCATAAATGCCTGCACCACACCGGCGGCATGATCAGCTTCAGCTCGTCGATGATGTTCGATGCGGTGGCCGATGGCGGGGTGTTTGCCAGCAGCAATGTCGGCAACATCAACTACCGTCCGCGCGAAATCACCCGCTACGGCTGCCGGCTGTTGCGCGCCTATGCCGAAGGCAAGCCGCTGCCCGAAGCTCCCGCCATTCGGACACAATCGCCCGTCGAGGACCCCGCCAATTACATTGGCAGCTACCGCGCCGCGAACGGCAGCGACATCGAGATCGTACCCTATTTCGATGGCATCGCGGTGCGCGTCGGCAGCGTCTATGGCAGCATGAAGCCGATCGGCGCGACGAACTTCCTGACCGATCACCCGGCGCTCTACGCGCACGAAATCGCCTTTGACGCGGGCACGACGGCGCGCGACCGGCTGTGGTG
>CALMPZ010000148.1 GCA_937871645.1 uncultured Polymorphobacter sp. | reverse complement strand
GCCGATCTTCTTCGAAGTCATCCAGCGCAAGGGCAATGACGGCTTCGGCGAGGGCAATTTCAAGGCGCTGTTCGAATCGATCGAGCTCGACCAGATCCGCCGCGGCGTCATTCCGGGCACCAAGGCCTGACCGGAGCGGCGGGCATGGAAAACACTGCTGTTGCCGAATATCTCGACTCGCTGAAGCCCGGCGACCGCGCCATGGTCGATGCGCTGCGGGCGTTGGCGCAAGCCGCGCATCCGGGCGTCACCGAGCATATCAAGTGGAACGCGCCGAGCTTCTGCGTCGGCGGCGACGACCGCATCACGCTCGGCCTGCAGCCCAAGGGCGGGGTGCGCGCGGTGCTGCATCGCGGCGCCAAGGTCAAGGACGCGACGGGCTTCACCTTCGCCGACATCGCCGGGCTGGCCAAATGGCCGGCGGTCGACCGCGGCGTGTTGAGCTTCAAAAGCGAAGCCGAAATTGCTGCCGTCGCGCCGGCGATTGCCGACCTGTTCGCGCGCTGGCTGGCAGCCACGACATGAGGACGTTCGCATGACCGCATACATGACGGGCTTCGGCAACCATTTCAGCACCGAGGCGGTGGCGGGCGCGCTGCCAATGGCACGCAACTCGCCGCAGCGGCCGGCATTCGGGCTGTATGCCGAGCAATTGTCGGGCACGGCGTTTACCGCGCCGCGTGCCGATAATCGCCGGTCGTGGCTTTACCGGCTGCGGCCGACGGCGCTGCACGGCGCTTACCGGCCTTATACGGGCGCACCCGAATTTGATGCGACGCTGCCCGCGGCACCGCCGTCGCCCAACCGGTTGCGCTGGTCGCCGCGCGCGGCGGTCACCGGCACCGATCTGATTGACGGCATCGCGGTGATGCTCGCGAACGGCGACGCGACCAGCGGCGGCGGTGTCACCGTCGGGCACTACGGGGCGATGCAGGACATGACGGGCCGTGTGTTCCTCGACAGCGATGCCGAGCTGCTATTCATCCCGCAGACCGGCAGCATCGACTTCCGCACCGAATTTGGCCGGCTGGTCGTGGCGCCGGGCGAAATCGCCGTGCTGCCGCGCGGCATGCGCTGGCGCGCGCTGCTGCCCGAAGGGGCGGCGCAGGGCTATGTCGTGCAGAACTTCGGGGCCGATTTTCGGCTGCCCGAGTTGGGGCCGATCGGATCGAACGGCCTCGCCAACCGCCGCGACTTTGAATACCCGGTCGCGGCATTCGAGGACGACGACACCCCGCACCAGTGCATCAACCGTTACTGCGGCGCGCTGTGGGTCGCCGACGTGCCGCACAGCCCGCTCGATGTGGTGGCTTGGCACGGCAACCTCGCGCCGTACAAATATGACCTGGCGAAGTTCAACACCATCGGCACAGTCAGCTATGACCACCCCGATCCGTCGATCTTCACCGTGCTGACAAGCCCCAGCGACACGCCAGGCACCGCCAACGCCGATTTCGTCATCTTCCCGCCGCGCTGGATGGTGGGCGAGGACACGTTCCGGCCGCCGTGGTTCCACCGCAACGTGATGAGCGAAGCGATGGGGCTGATCACCGGCGCCTATGACGCCAAGGCGGGCGGCTTCGCGCCGGGCGCTTTGTCGCTGCACAACCGCTTCACCAGCCACGGCCCCGATCTTGCGAGCTGGCGCGCGGCGACCGATGCTGATCTCAAGCCGCACAAGATCGACAACACAATGGCGTTCATGGTCGAAAGCCGCTGGCCGCTGCTGCCGACGAAGGTTGCGCTGGCCTCGCCGGCGCTGCAATCTGGCTATGACAGCGTTTGGGATGGGTTCCCGAAGGCGCGACTTGGGGACGCAAAACCATGAAGCTGGCATCGTTGAAGCATGGCCGCGACGGGCGGCTGGTGGTCGTGTCGGACGATCTGGTGTGGTGCGCAGCACCACCGCCGGCGTGGCCGACGCTGCAGGCAGCGCTCGACGATTGGCACCATGCCGAGCCGATCCTGCGCGGCGTTGCCGAAAGCCTGGCGCATGACGCGGTGCCGCACAGCCGCTTCCACGAACGTGCCGCTGCGTCGCCGCTGCCGCGCGCGTTCCAATGGGCCGACGGCTCGGCCTACGTCAATCATGTCGAGCTGGTGCGCAAGGCGCGCGGCGTCGAA
>CALMPZ010000147.1 GCA_937871645.1 uncultured Polymorphobacter sp. | reverse complement strand
GACGCCCTGTTCGACTTCAACAAGGCTGTCCTGCGTCCGGCCGGCAAGGCCAAGCTCGACGAACTGGTCTCCAAGGCCAAGGCCATCAAGCTCGAAGTGATCCTGGCCGTTGGCCACACCGACCGCGTCGGTGGTGATGCATACAACCAGAAGCTGTCCGAGAAGCGCGCTGCTGCTGTCAAGGAATACCTGGTTGCCAAGGGCATCGAAGCCAACCGTGTTTACACCGAAGGCAAGGGCGAGAAGCAGTCGGTTACCGGCGACAAGTGCAAGGGCGACAAGAAGACCGCCGCGCTGATCGACTGCCTGCAGCCGGATCGTCGCGTCGATATCGAAGTCATCGGCACCAAGTAATCGCCGACGCTTCAATGAAAGCCCCGCCAAGCGGGGCTTTTTTTCGCTTGAAGGAATGATCTTGCTGTTACGTCGCCTGCTTGCCGCTTTCATTTTTGGCTATTTTTTCGGGTTGACCGCAGCAATGGCTGCAGACGAGACGCGACCGCGCATCGGCCTCGTGCTTGGCGGTGGCGGGGCGCGCGGCGCGGCACATATCGGCGTGCTCGAAGTGCTCGAGAAGCTTCGCGTGCCCGTCGATTGTGTAGCCGGCACGAGCATGGGGGCGTTGATTGCGGGCGCCTGGGCAGCCGGCATGGCGCCGGACAAGATGAGCGAGGCGCTGGCCGGGGCTGACTGGAACGACATGTTTGTCGACAACCCCGAATATGCCGAGATGAGTCACCGCAACAAGCTGGTGTCGCGCCGATATCTCCCGGGCTCGGAGAGCGGTGTGTCGAGCAATGGCGTGGTTTACCAGTCTGGTGCCGTATCAGGCCAGAAGATCAAGCTCTTCTTCAACCAGCTTGTGCGGGCCAATCAGGGCGAACGCAACATCGAGGATTTGCCGCTGCCGCTGTCCATCCTGGCCACCGACATTGGTACCGGCGAACGCGTGGTGTTTCGCGAAGGGCCGCTGACGACCGCCATGCGCGCCAGCATGTCGGTGCCCGGGCTCATCGCGCCGGTTGACCACCAGGGGCGCAAGCTGGTCGATGGCGGGCTGGTCGATAACCTGCCCGTCCGGGAGGTGCGTGATCATTGCAAGGCCGACGTGGTCATTGCCGTCAATGTCGGTTCGCCGCTGCTCAAGGACGAGGAGGTTGGCTCGCTGCTGACGGTGTCGGCGCAGATGATCGGCATCCTGACCGAACAGAACGTGCAGCGTTCGCTGGCGACGCTGAGTCCGCGCGACATCTACATCCAGCCGGAGCTGAACGGCATTTCGGCGGGCGACTTCACCAAACATGTCGAGGCTGCCGCCAGTGGCCGCAAGGCTGCGCAGGCTGCAGCCGGCAAACTGGCCGGCCTGTCGGCCAGCGAAGCGGCCTATGCTGCCTGGTGGCAGGGTATCGAAGTCCGCCGGCGCCCCTCGCCGCGCATCGACGATATTGAAATCGTTGGGCTGGACAAGGCCAATCAGGGCGCCATCGAGCGTCACCTGAGCCTCCAGCCCGGCGACACCATACGGCCGTCGGTGATCAATCGTGATCTTCTGCGCATGTATGGTGACGGCTACTACGAGAGCGTCGATTACACGGTACTCAACCAGCGCGACCGCAACATCCTGCGCGTCATGCCCGTTGAAAAACGCTGGGGGCCCGACTACCTGCGTTTTGCCGTCAATCTGCAGGCCGACAATAGTCAGGGCTCCAACTTCGGGCTGCGCGCCGCCTATCACCAGACCTGGCTCAATAACCTTGGCGGCGAACTGATCTACAACGGCGAAATCGGCTCGATCAACCGCCTTGGCGTCAATTATTACCAGCCGCTGGATGCCCGGCAGAGTTTCTTCTTCGAGGGTACGGCCGGCGTTGGCCAGACGCGGATCAACGTCTACGAAAATGACCGGCGCATTGCCCAGTACCGCGACAGCGAAAACGGCTTCGGCGCGCATCTGGGCGCCAATATCGGTCTGTTGGGCCCGGTGCGTCTGGGCTGGGTACAGCGTCGTCGCTATTTCGATCTCGATATCGGCGACCCTTCGCTGCCCACAGGCGACATGAAAATGACCGGCTGGAAGGCCAGCCTCGATTTCGAGCAGTTCGACCGCATGTACTTCCCGACCCGCGGCTGGGCGGCACAGCTTTCGTGGTTCGAATCGCCCGGCAGCAATTACGCACGGGCCGATGCGGACCTGCGCGGCGCCTATGCCTTCGGGGGAACGGGGTTCAATGCACGCCTGCGCTACACCGGTTCGCCGCG
>CALMPZ010000146.1 GCA_937871645.1 uncultured Polymorphobacter sp. | reverse complement strand
CCACCAGCACGTCGGTGTAGAGTTCGGCCGGGTTCGGCTCGGGCGTCGCTTCGGCGAAGTCGGCGGCATCGGCGACGATGGCGCGGACTTCCTTTTCGATGTCCTTCAGGCTGGCTTCGGTCGCCGCACCCATTTCGAGCAACTCGCGCTTGGCGGCTTCGATGCAATCGGACTTTTCGCGCATCGCCTGCACCTCGTCGCGCGACCGGTACTTGGCCGGGTCGGACATCGAGTGGCCGCGGTAGCGATAGGTCTTCATTTCGAGCAGGATCGGCCCCTTGCCGGCGCGCACCCACTCGGCGGCGGTCTGTGCGGCACCACGCACCGCGCAGACGTCCATGCCGTCGACCTGGATGCCCGGCACGCGGAAGCTTTCACCGCGGCGGAACAACTGGTCTTCGGAACTGGCGCGGTTGACGCTGGTACCCATGGCATATTGGTTATTTTCGATGATGTAGATAACCGGCAGCTTCCACAGCTCGGCCATGTTGAAGCTTTCATAGACTTGCCCCTGGTTCGAGGCGCCGTCGCCGAAATAGGTCACCGCCAGCCCGCCGTCGCCCTTGTACTTGTGCGCGAACGCGAGGCCGGTCCCGAGCGGCACTTGCGCCGCGACAATGCCGTGGCCGCCGTAGAAGCCATGGTCGACCGAGAACATGTGCATCGAGCCGCCCTTGCCCTTCGAAATGCCGGCCTGGCGGCCGGTCAGTTCGGCCATGACGGCGCGTGCCTCGATACCGGCGACGAGCATATGGCCATGGTCGCGGTAGCCGGTGATGATGCTGTCGTGCGGGTTGAGGGCCGCCTGCACACCGGTCACCACGGCCTCCTGTCCGATGTAGAGGTGGCAGAAGCCGCCGATCAGCCCCATGCCGTAGAGCTGCCCGGCACGTTCTTCAAAGCGGCGGATGAGCAGCATGTCACGGTACCATTTCAGCAGTTCTTCGCTGGTCGGGTTGTACCGTTTGGGTTCAGGTGGGCGCTCGCGAAGCGGCGAGGCTGGTTCCGAGGAAGCGCGCGTGGACGATCTGGCCAAGAAAATCACCCTGAGAACATCATGTGCGCCGACGGGCACGGGGGCTTGTTGTGGAACGAAGCGCCGCGGTTTTCAATGTCAATTAGTGGCAGGGGTGATGCCGTTGCATTCGTATTCGTCAGCCGGGGTAGACCATGCGACGGCGCTTGAAAGCCCTAGTCCAGCGGCACCACGACTTCATCTTCGCGCACGACGCCGAGGTTCTTGCGCACCAGTTCATCGGCGAGGTCGGGGTCAATATGCTGCGGATCGAGCAGTTCGACCTGCCGCGCAAGTGCCGCCTTGGTTTCAACGCCCTGCGCGACCTGCGCCGCGACAACGGCACGCTGCGCGCGATATTCGCGCCAAGCGAGTATGCCGGTCGGCCCCGAAACGGCAAAATAAGCGAAGTAGATCATCATGCCGA
The DNA here is from genome assembly GCA_937871645.1 of uncultured Polymorphobacter sp. Lineage (GTDB taxonomy): Bacteria > Pseudomonadota > Alphaproteobacteria > Sphingomonadales > Sphingomonadaceae > Polymorphobacter_A. The sequence continues at coordinate 4,865 of CALMPZ010000146.1, read as the reverse complement.
TGCATGCCGCCGGCAGCGCCGAACGGCGCAATAGCGACAAAGGATCGAGACGTTCTATCATGACACCCGTGTAAACCACGGGATTCACGCCGATTCAAGCGGTATTTTGCAGGGTGATTCGGTGCGAGTCGTTTTTCGACTCGCACCGCCGACTCAGCGCGTCAATTAGCGCAGGATCGCCTTGCCGGCATAGACCGCCGCATCGCCCAGTTCTTCCTCGATGCGGATGAGCTGGTTGTACTTGGCCAGCCGGTCCGACCGCGCCAGCGAGCCGGTCTTGATCTGCCCGCAGTTGGTGGCGACGGCGAGGTCGGCGATGATCGCGTCCTCGGTTTCGCCCGAACGGTGCGACATGACGCTGGTGTAGCGGGCGCGGTGTGCCATTTCGACCGCCTGCAGCGTTTCGGTCAGCGTGCCAATCTGGTTGACCTTGATCAGGATCGAGTTCGCCAGACCGTCGACAATGCCCTGGCGCAGCCGCAGCGGGTTGGTGACGAACAAATCGTCGCCGACCAGCTGGTGCGTCGCGCCAAGCTTGTCGGTTAGCAGCTTCCAGCCGGCGAAATCGTCTTCGGCCATGCCGTCTTCGATCGACAGGATCGGGTAGCGCCCGCACAGCTCCGCCAGATAGTCGACCATGGCGCCGGCTTCGAGCGTGCGGCCTTCACCTTCAAGCACATAGGCGCCGTTCTTGTAATATTCGGTGGCAGCGCAATCGAGCGCCAGCATCACGTCCTCGCCGGGGCGGAAGCCGGCCTTTTCGATCGATGCCATGATGAAGTCGAGCGCCGCGACCGGGCTGGCGAGGTTCGGCGCAAAGCCGCCTTCGTCACCCACCGACGTCGACATGCCGGCCGCCGACAGGCCCTTCTTGAGTGTGTGGAAGATCTCCGCGCCCCAGCGCACCGCTTCGGCGATGCTGTCGGCACCGACCGGCATCACCATGAATTCCTGGAAATCGATGGGGTTGTCGGCGTGGGCGCCGCCGTTGATGATGTTCATCATCGGCACCGGCAGCACATGCGCCGAAACGCCGCCGATGTATTTGTGCAACGGCAGCCCGCGCGCTTCGGCGGCAGCCTTGGCAGCCGCCATGCTGACGCCGAGGATGGCGTTGGCGCCAAGCCGCGACTTGTTGGGCGTACCGTCGAGCTCGATCATCAGCGCATCGAGATCGGCCTGGTCTTCGGCATCTATGCCGGCGACGGCGTCGAAGATCTCGCCGTTGACCGCGTCGACCGCCTTGGTGACGCCCTTGCCGCCGTAGCGCGTCATGTCGCCGTCGCGCAGTTCGACAGCTTCGTGCGCGCCGGTCGAGGCGCCCGACGGCACCGCAGCGCGGCCGAAGCTGCCGTCTTCGAGCAGCACTTCGACTTCGACGGTCGGGTTGCCGCGGCTGTCGAGGATCTGGCGCGCGTGAATATCGACGATGGCGGTCATGGCAATTGAACCTTTCAACCAGTATTTCGTTTGGAACGATGCTTGTTGCCGGCGCTTCTAGCCACCAAATCACAGGTCGGCAACGCTGCAACCGCGATTGATGCAGCCATGCTGTTCATCGTGCGTTACGCGCTGTAGATTAAGCAGCTTGTGTGGACGCCTGATCGGACGCCTGCTTCGGGAGATTTAAAATGGACGTGCAAAACCTTCGCAGCCAGGCCGCCGACCGGCTCCACGACGCCGCACAGGACGGCAAGCTCCGCGCCGATGCGATGCTGGAGGGCGTCGCGCTGGCAGTGACTGAATTCGTCGACCGCATCGACGGCGACGGCCAGGTCGCCAAGCTGGCGCGCAGCGCCGCCGACACGGTGAGCGGCTGGTCGGCAACGGTGCAATCGAAGACGGTCGACGAGCTGGTCGAGGACAGCCGCAACGTCGTGCGGCAATCGCCGGCGCTGGCAATCGGACTCGCTGTTGCAACCGGATTTGCGCTATCGCGTTTCTTCAAAGCCAGCGCGCCACGCTGACCTGGCCCGCGAACCGGAGACCGAATTGATGGAATCTGCGCCCGACCCCGCGCCCGATACCAGCACGCCGATACCGGTGCTGTTCAAGCGCCTGCTCGACGACGGCGAGTTGCTGGCGCGCACCGAACTGCGGCTGGCACAGGCGCAGGTGACGCATCAGGTGCGCGCCGCAGTGCCGGGGCTGGTGGCGATATTGGTTGGCGGCATTTTCCTGCTGGCATCGTTATTCACGTTGCTGGCGGCGCTGATCGCCTGGCTGGCGCCCGTGCTGGGGGCCGGCAATGCGGCGCTGGTGGTGACGCTCGGCACTGCGGCGCTCGGCGGCATTGCCATTGCGCTCGGGTCGCGCCATCTCGACAAGCGCGCGGTGGTGCCGCCCGTGCGTCAACTGCCCGCGCTGGACACGCCTGCGCGCCAAGAAGAGGTCAAGTGATGACGGAAGACAGCAATCGCTCGGTAGAATCCTATGCCGCCGACGTCGAGGCGACGCGCGCCCGTATCGCGGCAACCATCGACACGCTGCAGGATCGGCTGCAACCGCGCGTGCTGGCGACGCAAGCGGTTGAATCGCTTGCACAGACGGCGCTGACGGCGTTTGCCGGGTCGGGCACCGCGGTCATGATGCTGGCGCGCAAGCTGCTGCGCGACCACCCTATTGCCACGGCCGCTGCGGGACTGGGCATCGGCGTGGCGCTGATCACCCGCAACCGGCTGTCGCATGCCGAAGTCGATATCGGCGACGATTACGAACCCTATAGCGATTTCGACGACGCGCCGGCAGCGCGGCTGGTCGATACCGCCGAACCGGAATCCGGCGGCACCGTCGATGAAAACCCGCTGGCGGCAGTGCTCGCCGGGCTGGCGGCGGGCGCCTTGCTCGGCGCGCTGTTCCCCGAAACCAGGGCTGAAAACAAGCTGGTCGGCCGGCACAGCGACAAGGTATCGACCGCGGCACGGGCCGCCGCGCGGGCCGCGCGTGCCGAACTGCTGTCGCGAGACGCTGCTTGACGCACAGCATGGCACTGACATCGTCCCGTTGGTCGCAGGTGGCGCTGCTCGCGGCGGCTATGCTGTTCGGCACTGATGCCGCAACCGCGCAATCGGGTGACGGCGCGCAGCTGTTCGCGGCGCATTGCGCGATGTGCCACCTTGATCCGCACGGCCCCGGCGACAGCACCAAGATCGGGCCACCGCTTGTCGGCATCGTCGGACACAAGGCTGCCGCCGACCCGGAATATAAGCGCTATTCGAAGGCGTTGCGCAATTCGGGCAAGGTGTGGAGCGAGGCGGCGTTGGCCGCCTATCTCGCCGCACCGACGCAGGCCGTGCCCGGCACGACGATGGCGCTCGCCGGCATGACCAGTGCCGCCGAACGCACCGCGATCATCAATTATCTAAAGTCGGCGCCCAAGCGCTAGTGTCTTCCAGGGAGTTCATTTCGATGCGTATACATTCACGCCTGCTGCCAGCGGGTTTCGCCGCGCTGGCGTTGCTCGCGTCCGTTGGCACGCTGGTCGGTGCTGCCCCCGCCGCCGCCCAGACCGCCGCGACCGCGCCCGACATGGCCGCCGCGTCGGCGTTCATCGTCGACCTGTCGGACAAGGCGTTCGGCGTGCTGCGCGACAAGTCGCTGTCGAAGTCGGCAAAGCTCGGCCAGTTCCGCACGATGCTGCGCGACAATTTCGCGCTGGAAGATATCGGCAACCGACTGATCCGCCGCTACCGCAACCAGATCAGCCCGGCGCAATATGCCGCCTATCAGGCGGTGTTCCCCGAATTCGTCACCAACGTCTATGCGGCGCGGCTATTCGAATTCCCCGACGCGCAGGTCAAGGTGGTGCGGACGCTGCCGCGCGGCACGCGCGGCGATGTCGATGTCTATACGCGTATCGCGACGGGCACCGGCAACCCGGTCGAGGCGATCTGGGCAACGCGCAAATCAGCCGCCGGCAAGTGGCAGGTGACCAATCTGACGGTGTCGGGGGTCAATGTCGCGCTGACGCAAGAAGCTGATTTTTCGGCCTATATCCAGAAGAACGGCTTTGAAGCGCTGATCGAGTTCCTGCGCTCGGCGAACGCCAAGAACGGCATCACCATCAGCGGGAAAACCAAATGAGCGAAGTTCTCGACCTCGGCGAAGCCGCCTATGTCCACCCCAGCGCGCAGATCTACGGGCGCGTCAAGATGCACGCCGAAAGCTCGATCTGGTGCAATGCCGTCATCCGGTCGCAGGTCGCGCACGTCGAAATCGGCCGCGGCACCAACGTCCAGGACTTCGTGATGATCCACACCGATCCGGGCAAGCCGGTGGTCATCGGCGACTATTGCTCGATCACCCATCACGCGACGCTGCACGGCTGCACGATCGGTAACAACGTGCTGATCGGCATCAACGCCACCATCTACAACGGCGCAGTGATCGGCGATAACTGCATCATCGGCCAGCACGCCTATGTGAAGGACGGCACGATCATCCCGCCCAATTCGATCGTCGTCGGTGCGCCGTCGAAGATCATCCGCACCGCCAACAGCTGGCTCGCGAACCGCATGAACGCGCATTATTACATCCGCAACGCCCATGCCTATGCGCAGGGCAATCACCGCACCTGGGCCGAAGCCGATATCGGCGAATGGACCGCCGCCAAACTCGCCGAGCTGCAGGCCGAGTTCGCTGCACTTGGCATTTGACGCCAATCCGGCTAATTGCGTTACATGAGTAACAAATTGCACCTCGTTTTCGGCGGCCGCGTCAAGGACCCGCGCGCGCTCGATTTCGAAGACCCTGCCAATCTCGATGTCGTCGGCATTTTCGACAACTATGACGATGCCGAAGCCGCCTGGCGCGCCAACGCGCAGCGGACAGTCGATGACGCCTGCATGAAGTATGTGGTCGTGCAT
>CALMPZ010000145.1 GCA_937871645.1 uncultured Polymorphobacter sp. | reverse complement strand
CCTGCCCGACGGCAGCGGTGTGGAAGTGTGCCGCGACGTGCGCAGCCAGCTGCCGGCGGGGTTGATCGATACCGACTTCAACGCTGCGCTTGATCTGGCTGTAGAACTTTCAGGCGCGCCTAGCGCGCCAAAAATCAACAATTCAATATGACTTCGTTCACCAATACTCAGCTTCCGTATCGGGGATAGACACATGTCGAAGCGGACAATCCTGTTGGTGCTGGCGCTGATCGTGGTGGCGGGCGGTGCGGCTTGGTACTTCACCCGGCCGCCGGCGTTGCCGCCGGGTTTCGCGTCAGGCAATGGCCGGCTGGAGGCGACCGACTACTACATTGCCGCCAAGCGCCCCGGTCGCATCACCGAAGTGCTGGTCGACGAGGGCGATACCGTCGAGGCCGGGCAGGTGGTCGCGCGGATGGATACCGAGGAGCTCGAGGCAGCGCTGCGCCAGGCCGAGGCCAAGATCCTGTCGGCACAGGCCCAGATCAAGGTCGCGCAAGCCGACAGGGCCTATGCCGAAGCGCAGGTCGTCGTGCGCAAGGCGCAGTCGGATTATGCCACCAGCACCTATAATCGCTCGCAGGGGCTGGTGAAGCGCGGCGCGGTGTCCGAACAGGAGGCCGAAATCGATTTCGCGCGCAAGGCCACGACGCAGGCCGAAGTGCTCGGTGCCCGGGCGCAGGTGACGCAGGCGGCCTCGCAGATCGAGGCGGCGCGCGCCGACGTCATCGCCGGCCGCGCCGACGCCGACCGGCTGCGTGCCGAAATCAAGGACATGGTGCTGGTGTCACCGATCCGCGCGCGCATCGAAAGCCGGCTCGCCGAGCCCGGCGAGGTGCTCGCATCGGGCGGTCGCATCCTGTCGATGCTCGATCTGTCCGACGTCTACATGTACGTCTTCCTGCCCGACCGGGTCAGCGGCAAGATCGCCATGGGCTCACAGGCGCGGATCGTGCTCGATGCAGCGCCCGACCGTCCGGTCATCGCCAGCGTCACCTATGTCTCGCCCGAAGCGCAGTTCACGCCCAAGACCGTCGAGACTGCCGAGGAACGCTATAACCTGACCTTCCGCGTCAAGCTGCAGATCCCGGCGGCACGGCTTAAGGAGGTCGAACCGTTCGTCAAGTCGGGCGTGCCGGGCGTCGGCTATGTGCGCTATGACCCGGCCGCGACCTGGCCGGCGAATCTCGAACCGTCACACGCGCCGGCGCCGTGGCAGGCCACCGGTACCAGCCAGCTGGGCGCCAAAAGCGCCGCGCCGGGGGCCGGAGCGGTCAAATGACCGCCGTACCCGGCGACGAATTCGTCGTCAGCGTCAGCAACCTCAACCAGCGCTACCGTAACACGATTGCGCTGGATGATGTGTCGCTTGCCATCCCGTCGCGGCGGATGATCGGCATGATCGGCCCCGACGGCGTCGGCAAGTCGACACTGCTGTCGATCGTCGCGGGGGTGCGGCATCTGCAGAGCGGCCAGGCGACCGTGCTCGGCGGCAATATCGCCGATACCGGCTTCCGCAATTCGGTCGCGTCGCGCATCGCCTATCTGCCGCAGGGGCTGGGCAAGAACCTCTACCCGACGCTGTCGGTGCTGGAGAATGTCGACTTCTTCGGGCGGCTCTTCGGCCAGTCGGCCGAGGAACGCGCGTTTCGCATCGACGACCTGCTGCGTTCGACCGACCTCGAACCGTTCCGTCACCGGCCGGCGGGCAAGCTGTCGGGCGGCATGAAGCAGAAGCTCGGGCTGTGCTGCTCGTTGATTCACGACCCCGACCTGCTCATCCTCGACGAACCGACGACCGGCGTCGATCCGCTGGCGCGGCGGCAGTTCTGGGACCTGATCTCGCGTATCCGGCTGCGTCGGCCGCAGATGAGCGTCATCGTCGCGACCGCCTATATGGACGAGGCGCAAGGCTTCGACTGGCTGGTGGCGATGAACGCCGGCAAGGTGATGACCACCGGCACACCCGCCGAAGTGCTCGAAAAGACCGGCACCGACAATCTCGAAAAGGCGTTCATCAAGCTGCTGCCCGAAGAAGTGACGCGCGGCCACAAGGAGCCGGTGATCACGCCGTTCGTCAAGCGCGGCGATGTGCCGGCGATTGAATCGACCGGACTGACGCAGCGCTTCGGCGACTTCACCGCGGTCGACCACGTCAATTTCCGCATCGAACAGGGCGAGATCTTCGGATTTCTCGGTTCGAACGGCTGCGGCAAGACCACGACGATGAAGATGCTGACCGGGCTGCTGCCGCCGACCGAGGGCGAGGCCAAGCTGTTCGGCAAGCCGGTCAAGGGCGGCGACATCGAATCGCGGCGGCGCGTCGGCTTCATGTCGCAGGCATTTTCACTCTATACCGAACTGACCGTCCGCCAGAACTTGATGCTCCATGCCCGGCTGTTCGACATGCCCGAAGCCGCGGGCGTGGCGCGTGTCGAGGAAGTCATCCGCGACTTCGGGCTTGGCGACGTCGCCGACACGCTGGCCGAAAGCATCCCGCTGGGCATTCGGCAACGACTGTCGCTCGGCGTCGCCGTGCTGCACGAACCCGAGGTGCTGATCCTCGACGAGCCGACGTCGGGCGTCGATCCGGTGGCGCGCGACGGCTTCTGGGAATTGTTGATCCGGCTCAGCCGCGACAAGGGCGTAACGATCTTCCTGTCGACGCATTTCATGAATGAAGCCGAACGCTGCGACCGCATGTCGATGATGCATCGCGGCAAGGTGCTGGCGCAGGGGCCGCCCGCCGAACTGGTCAAGGAACGCAAGGCCGCGACGCTGGAGGAAGCCTTCATCGGCTATCTCGAGGATGCGGCGGCGGCGCAGCGCGCGGAGGAAGGCACGCCTGCACCTGCCACCCCCCTGCCCGCCGCCACGCCTGCCGCACCGGCGCTGCCCGAAACGACCGCCGACCCGCGTGCCGGCCGTTTCACCATTGCCCGCGTCTGGGCATTCGCGCGGCGTGAATCGATTGAAATCTGGCATGACCGTATCCGCCTGGCGTTCGCCATCATCGGGCCGATCCTGCTGATGATCGTGTTCGGCTTCGGCATCTCGCTCGATGTCGACCGGCTGCCCTATGCGGTGCTCGACACCGACCAGACGACCGCCAGCCGCGACTATGCCGACGCCTATCGCGGCTCCTATTATTTCA
>CALMPZ010000144.1 GCA_937871645.1 uncultured Polymorphobacter sp. | reverse complement strand
CCTCCCCCGACCCCTCCCCGCCGGGGAGGGGAGATTTAGCCAACGGCGCGCTGCGCCTCGACCCTTGCACCGGGGAATATCCGCAGGAAGTTCTCGGCGTAGAACTTGTCGCGCACCGCGGCGCTGCGGTCGCCGAGCGCGGCTTCAAACCGCGCAATCGGGTTCCGCCCGCCTTCGATGTGCGGATAGTCGCTGCTGAACAAATAGAGGTCAGGGTTCGACGCGTCGATGAACACGCCGACCTCCTCGAACACGAACGGCGTGAACGCCATTTGCTGCGTCAGTTGCTCGGACGGCGTGCGGCTCAGCCCCTGCAGGTTGGCGTCGTTGCGGCTCCAGTGCTTGACCACCCAGTCGAGCCGGCGCAGCAGTTCGGGCACCCAGCCGGCGCCGAGTTCGACGGCCGCACCACGCAGCGCGGGATGCCGCTCGAACACCCCGTCGAGCACCAGCATCGACACGAACGCCTCGGGCGCCGCATGCGCCAGCGCGATATCCTTGGTCCGCAAATTCTCGCCGCCGCCCAGCCAGTCCTTCGTCGGCGGCCGGCCATTGTTCATCCACGCCTTCGCTGCCTGCAACGGCGCGCCGCCGACATGCAGCACGAACGGCGTCCCGCTTTCCGCCAGCCGCGCCCAGAACGGGTCGAGCTCGACATGGCCCGGCGAGCGGTCGCCGCACGGCCGGTGCGGCACCCATACCGCTTGCAGGCCGAGCCGCAGCGCGTTGTCGAGTTCCGCCATCGCCAGCGCCGGATCATCGAGCGGCACCACCGCAACGCCCATCAGACGGTCATCGACACTGCAGAAATCGGCCATGTGGCGGTTGTGCGCGCGCGCCGCGCCGTAGCGCAACGCCGGATCGAGCTTGCTGCTCGGCGAGAACGGCATGGCGACGCTGTGGGTCGCAAACACCAGTTGCTTGGCGAAGCCCAGCAGGTCCATCGCGGTGCGGCGGTCGTCGCGGTTGAACGCGCCAAGGCCCTGGATTTCCTTCGACTTTTCGATCAGTGCATCGCCCAGTGCGACCTGCGCCGCGATATGTTCGGGGCTGTGGCGTCCGCCCTGCGCCATGATCACCGCGACTTCCTCGTCGGTGACGATCGACGCCGAATAGCTGACTTCGGGAATGGCATCGCGCAGCGCCGGATCGGCGTAGCGCTTCAGGAAATCGGGCAGCTCCATGATGTGGCTGTCGGCGTCGTAATACAGCCGGTCGGCGGGGGCGTAAGGCATGGCGGATCCTCCCAAATATTTTGAGGCATCATGGACGCCGGCGCGCCCAAGTCAATGACGCGCGATTCGACTGCCATGCCACGCCCAACAGGCTATAAGGCGACTCCATGAACCTGCCCTTTGCCTCAGGAGACCTGCCCGGTGCTGATGACAGCGCCCGCCTCGGCCTGATCTGGGGCTTTGATTTCACCCGCACCAAGGCCGCACCGCTCAGTGCGGCCGCAGCGCTGCGGACCCCGCCGGCCGGGGTGTTTCGCTGGCTGCATCTGAACCTTGCCGATCAATGGACGCAGCGCTGGCTTGGCGCCAACGCCATGTTGACGCCGCTGGTGCGCGACCTGCTGCTCGCCACCGATCGCCACCAGCGCGCGCTGGTCGACGGCGATGCGGTCGCCTGCGCGCTGCTCGATTTCGAACGCGATTTCGACGTTCCCGAAGTGACCCGCACCGGCCTGCTGGTGTTCGCGGTAACGCCGGGGTTGATGGTATCGGCGCGCCATCACCCGATGAGCGCCGCCGATGAAATGCGCCGCCGCATCGACCTTGGCGCGCGCCCGGCCGACGCAGCTGCCGCCACCGAATTGCTCATCGGATCGGTCACCGAAGTCGCGACGCGCGTGTCGAACCAGCTGACCACCATCGTCCAGGCCGCCGAGGACGCGCTGATCGACTATGGCCACGCCCCTGACCCGCGCGCGCTGGTCGAGGTGCGGCGCCGCGCCGTGTTGCTGCACCGCCAGCTCACCGGGCTGCGCGCGGTGCTGCACCGGCTGGAAACCGATGAAGACGCGCCCGAGGCGCTGCATCCGACGTTCACCAAGCTGACGCAGCGCGTGATGGCGCTCGATACCGATGTGTTGCAAATCCAGGGCAACCTGCGGCTGCTGCGCGAGGAAGTCGACATGCAGACCGCCAACCGCACCAACGCCAATCTGTACATCCTGTCGCTGCTCACCGCGCTGCTATTGCCGCCGACACTGGTGACCGGCTTCTTCGGGATGAACACCGGCGGGCTGCCGTTCGCGGCCGAAGACCACGGCACCGCGCTGGCGTTCGCGGCGATGGCGGGCGCTGCGATTGCCGTGTTCATCTGGTTGCAGTCGCGCGGCTTCTTCAAGCGCTAGTCGCGGCGCACACCAGGGGGCGCGGGCAAAGCCCGCGTAAGCTTGCCCCGGCGTAGGCCGGGGGACGGAATCAGCGGCTCGATAGCCGCTGCCCCGCCGGCCGGACTGCGCGCGAGTCAGCGCGTAAGGCGCAGTTCGCGAAGGGCAAATTTCGCCTTACGCGCCGGCCGCGCTAGTCGTCGTCCTCGACATCAACCGTCTCACCCGTCACGCGCTGCGCCAGCGCCGCCGCCATGAACGCGTCCAGGTCGCCGTCCAGCACCTCGCCCGTCGCGCTGGTCTTGACGCCGGTGCGCAGGTCCTTGACCTGCTGGTACGGCTGCAGGACGTAGCTGCGGATCTGGTGGCCCCAGCCGATGTCCGACTTGCCGGCCTCGACGACATTGGCTTCGGCCTCGCGGCGCGCCAGTTCGCGTTCGTACAGCCGCGCTTTCAGCATCTTCATCGCCGTCGCGCGGTTCTTGTGCTGCGACCGTTCGTTCTGGCACGCCACCACGACGCCGGTCGGCATATGGGTGATGCGCACCGCGGAATCGGTGGTGTTGACGTGCTGGCCGCCCGAGCCCGAGGCGCGATAGGTGTCGATCTTCAGGTCCTTGTCCTCGATGACGATGTCGATTTCGTCGTCGATGACCGGATAGACCCAGACGCTGCTGAAGCTGGTGTGCCGCCGCGCCGCGCTGTCGTACGGGCTGATCCGCACCAGCCGGTGCACGCCGCTTTCGGTCTTGGCCCAGCCATAGGCGTTGTTGCCCTTGACCAGCAGCGTCGCCGACTTGATGCCCGCCTGCTCGCCGGCGTGATAGTCGATCAGTTCGACCTTGTAGCCGTGGCGGTCGGCCCAGCGCGAATACATGCGCTGGAGCATTTCGGCCCAGTCCTGCGATTCAGTACCGCCGGCGCCCGAATTGACTTCGATGTAGCAGTCATTGGCATCGGCCTCGCCCGACAGCAGCGCCGCGACCTTATCGGTATCGGCGCGCTTCGCCAGATCGGCGAGCGCCGCGATGCCCTCGTCGGCCATCTCGGTGTCGCCTTCTTCGTCGGCCATTTCGATCAGTTCGACATTGTCCGCCAGCTCGCGCTCGATGCGCCGCGTCGCCCCGATCGCCTCGTCGAGGCGGCGGCGTTCCTGCATCACTGCCTGTGCGGCCTTGGGGTCATTCCACAGCGTCGGGTCTTCGACGCGGTTGTTCAGTTCGTCGAGACGGCGGAGGGCGCGATCCCAGTCAAAGAAACCTCCTCAGCAGGTCGAGCGCCTGCTGGATTTTATCGACATGGGCCTGGCCCTCGGCGCGCATTGTGTGAATTCCCGTGAAGTGAGCGGGCTACATAGGGGGAAGTGCAAGCGAAGTGAAGGGCCTTGCCTTGCTGCTCCCCTCCCCGGCGGGGAGGGGCTGGGGGAGGGGGAGACTGGCCGGCAGGCCGGGCGTC
>CALMPZ010000143.1 GCA_937871645.1 uncultured Polymorphobacter sp. | reverse complement strand
TCCCAACCCCAGCAACCGGCTCGCCGCCCGCCGTGCAAAACGCAGCGTTTCCGATTTGCGGCGGGCGGCGTTCATCGGCACCCAGGCGGCGTCGCGCAGGGCGGCGGCTTCCCAGCGGTCGGCGACGAGCAGTCCGGCGCGGTTGGGCTGGAACCAGGGTTCGTCGAACGGGGCTTGCGGGAAGCCCAGCGGCACTGCCCAGAAATAGCGGTCGCAGTGGTCGAGGTATTCGGGCCATTTGAGGTCGCCGCGCAGGTCGGCCATCGACACCTTGATTTCGACGAGCGTGATGCGGCCGTCGGCGCCGAGCCCGAGTACGTCGGCACGGCGGTTGTTGTTCAGCGGGACTTCGGTGAGCGTCGCGATGTCGTGGTCGTAGAACCAGCGCGCGACGCCGCGCGCCACGTCTTGCGCGTTGAGGATGTCGGGGGGGGTGGTCGCCATGATGGGCGAGGATAGTGGAACAAGGGGGGAACGGGAAGGGGGAGCTTCACCGGTTGGGTGGGTGGCGTCGTGGCAAAGCCACGAGCCTGCCCCGGCGCAGGCCGGGGTCGGACGGGTTCGGGCGGGGTTTCCGCCCGCCCCGCCGGCCGCGCTAGGCGCGAGTCTGCTTCGAAGTCAAAATTCGCAAGGGCAAATTTTGCCTTCGGCGCAGCCGCGCCTAGCGATAAAAAATATGGTTCCCGATGCGGCTGACCATGCGGCGGTCGGTCCAGTTCGGCGACACGCGCGTGGCGTGGAACGACATCGCCTTCGGGGCGACTTCGCGGTAGCTGTCGGTCAGCGCGATCAACGCGATGGCCTGCGCGACCTTCCAGTCGTTCGAGCTCAATGCCGGCGAACGGTTGCGCGCGAAGGTGAACTGGCCGGGCTGGTAGACGACGCCGCAGATGCTGCTGGCGTAGCGGCCCGATTCGACGCGGTTCTGGATGACCTGCGCGACGGCGAGCTGGCCTTCGAGCGGCTCGCCGCGCGATTCGAAATAGACTGCAGTGGCGAGGCACTTGAAGTCTTCGGTCATTTCGATCGGCACTTCATCGGCGCCGGTGGTGGCGACGAGCTTCGACAGGTGCGCCGGCTGCGGCGCGTCGTCGATGCGGAAGCGCGGTTCGTTGTTTGCGGTGATGATGGAATCGGATTCGAGCGGCACGGCGGCGGCGCGAAGCTGCGCGGTGCGAACGTCGATGGCGGCGAGATCCTCGGCAGTGAGGTCGGTGCCGGCGACATCGGTGTAGAAGGTGTCATTGGTATCCCCGACCGCATTGATCTGCGGTTCGGACGGCATCTGGCCCGCGGCAAGAAGCGCGAAACTGGCGAGAGCCAAGGCGAGTACACGGCGTTTAATGGTCATTCACTCAACTGCTACCCACGTCCGGTTTTCTGTCCGCGTTGGTTTCGGCATCAATCCCGATGTTGTGGGAGCCGAAACGCGCTGGGCTGAACAAAGTCCGGGCCGCTTGGGTTGAACTTGCTGGTCCCGCCCAAGGGGCCAGCATGCGTTAGGATGCAGGTGAGCGACCGCGCCGTTAAGGTCAAGTTCAGGCGATCGGTTCGTCGATGAACCGTGCAGGATCGGGGGTGTCCAGTTCAATGACCCATAGATCGGGGTCGAATCCGCGCTGGCGTTTGACCCAGTCGCTGACGGCTTCACCCTGTGCGGCGATGCGCCAGCGATAGTCGCCATCGGCGCCAATGGCGCGCTGGAACGCGGTCTCGGCACCGTCGCGGGCGCGGTGGATCAGGATGATTGCACCGCTGATATCGTCGCCGCGGTGGAGCACGGTGGCGAAGTCGCCCGCCGCCGAAACGCGGCGCAGCAGGGCGCTGGTCCAGGTTTTTGCGGTAAGGCGCGGGCCGGTCATCGAGAACGGCCGCGCGTCGCGTCAGGCGGCGCGGTCTTGCGCTGCGGCGTCGACGCCGAGCAGCTTGGCCAGCGCCTCGACCGACGGCGCCGCGCGCAGCTTTTCGACCAGCGCCGCATCGCGCAACAACCGGCTGATCCGCGCCAGCGCCTTCAAGGGCTCGGCACCGGCTTCAACCGGCGCCAACAGCAGCACGACCAAATCGACGCGCTCACCGTCGAGCGCGCCATAATCCACCGGCGGCGCCAGCGTCGCCAGCACCGCGACCATATGATCGAGCCCGGCGAGCCGCGCGTGCGGAATCGCAATCCCGCCACCAAAGCCGGTCGTGCCGAGCGCCTCACGCGCCGTCATCGCATCGGCAATGCGCGCCGCATCAATGCCGCAAAACTGCGCGGCGTGTTGCGCGAGTGTTGCCAGCAATGCTGGCTTGTCCGCCGCCGACACGCCGTGGAGAACCGCCCCGGGGGGCAGCAAATCGGTAATCATGGTTATTCCGTTTCGGAGTGCTTGTGTCAGGCGCGCGGTTCAACCCAGCCGATCGTGCCGTCTTCGCGGCGATAGACCATGTTGTGCGCCCCGGTGCGGCTGTTCTTGAACATCAGCGCGCCGGTGTTGCGCAAATCGAGCATCATCACCGCATCCGAAACGCTGGCATCGGGAATATCGACGCGGGTTTCGGCGATGACGACAGGGTTGTCGGCGGCTTCGACCTCGGCCTCGTCGGGCGCGGCCTGGAGAATCTGATAATTGGCGTTGTCGAGTTCGGCCGCAGCAGCACGTTCGCCGGTCCGATCGGCGCCGGGGCCGTGGCGGTCCTTGAGCCGGCGCATGTAGCGGCGCAGCTGCTTTTCAATCCGGTCGGCGGCGGCGTCGAACGCGATATGCGCGTCGGGGGCGCGCGCCGAGCCCTTCAGGATCAGGTCGGACATGACATGCATGACGATATCGACGTTGAACGCGCTCTGCGGGGCATTCGACAGCGTCACATGCGCCCCGACCGCGCGCGAAAAATACTTGTCGGCAATCGCGTTCAATCGGGTCGAGACATGCGTGCGGAACGCTGCCCCGGTATCGACCTGATGGCCTGAGACCCGGATTTCCATTGCGTTCTCCTTCACGGTTGCGGCGGAGACTCGCGGGTCACCGCCAAGGCTGAAATCATCATGCGCCCATCAAAGGGCAAATCCTAGTTCTAGAACGACCTGCGACATCAAAATCATGCGAGCCACACCGGGTCTTTCAATTTGGTGACGAAAGCCGCGTGGCGCTCGAGCTCTTCGGGTGAAGCGTGGTGCGCGCGCGCCGGAACGAGCGTACGTTCGACGGCTGCTGCTTCGGGCTCGGCAGTCGCGGCCAGGTCGAAGCCAATCTGCCGGCCGCCGGTCAGTTCGACATAGACCCGCGCCAGCAATTCGGCATCGAGCAGCGCGCCATGCTTGGTGCGCGCCGACAGGTCGATCCCGTAGCGGTTGCACAGCGCATCGAGCGTGTGCTTGGCGCCCGGATGCTTCTTGCGGCTGATTTCAAGCGTGTCGATGGCGCGCGTCGGCGGCAGTTCCTTCATGCCGGCGCGGCGCAGTTCGAAATTGAGGAACGCCATGTCGAACTGGGCATTGTGCGCGACCAGCGGCGAATCCTCGATGAACGCCAGGAAGTCGTCGATCACTGCCTCGAACACCGGCTGACCGGTCAAAAACGCCGTCGACAGGCCGTGGACGTTTTCAGCGTCCTTGGGCATCGAACGGCACGGGTCGACATAGGTGTGATAGGTGCGGCCGGTCGGCACGCGGTCGATCAGCTCGAGCGCACCGATTTCGACAATGCGATGGCCGTCGCCAGGCATGATGCCGGTGGTTTCGGTGTCAAAAACAATCTCACGCAAGGCGCATCTTCTACTGGAGGCAACTACAGACTCCGATATCGGCGCTTGGGGTCGCTCAAGCAAGAGACCAGACGCTTTACCGCGCGCCATGTGGCAATTTTTCCTTCGCCGGTCGGGATCACGACATCGGCGCGGGCGCGCTTTTCGGCATCGGGCAGCTGGGTTTTGACAATCGCGTCGAATTTCTCGGGGGTCATCCCCGGCCGCGCCAGCACGCGTTCGCGCTGCACCTCATACGGCGCCGAAACCACCACCGTCAGGTCGCACCCCTTCCAGCCGCTGCCTTCGAACAGCAACGGAATATCAAGCACCACCATAGGTTTGCGCCGGTTGCGGCGCCGGAACGCCAGCTGCGCCTGGCCCACCAGCGGATGAATGATGCGTTCAAGCACCTTTAGCGCGTCCTTGTTGCCGAACACCGCCGCACCGAGCTTGGCGCGGTCGAGGCCCCGCTCCGACGTCGTACCCGGAAACGCCGCCTCGATCAGTGGCAACGCCGCGCCGCCGCGCGCCTGTAGCTTGTGGACTTCGGCATCGGCATCGAACACCGGCACACCCAGCCGCCGGAACATCGCCGCAACGGTGGATTTGCCCATGCCGATGGAACCGGTGAGACCGATGATGATCATTTCAGGACTCCAGATTCAGAGAAGGGCCTCCGGCAGGGCAGGGCTGAGCCCTGCACCCGATTGAAGAGCGCCAAACAAGTGGGTGCAGGCCTCAGGCCTGCCCGCCGGAGGCCCTTCATACCTTCACCAATAGCGCGCGTAGCGCATCGTCGAATTGCCTTGGCGCTGGCGCGCCGTAGAAGAGTTCAAACGCCGCCGCCGCCTGGCCAATCAGCATCGACAGGCCGTCAATCGTCGTCAGACCGCGCGCGCGTGCAGCCTGAAGCAACGGCGTATCGAGCGGCGCATAGACGCAATCGAACACGCAGGCGTCGGGCGCGAGTGGCGCGAGATCGATGTCGAGCGGCGGCTGGCCGGTCATGCCGAGGCTGGTGGCGTTGATCAGCAGCGCCGCCGCCGGCAGCGCGGTGCCGGGCGCCTGCACGGTGCCGGCGACCTGCATTTCAGCCAGCAACGCCGCGGCGCGATCAGCACTGCGGTTGACGAGCGTCACCGGCCCGCCAAGACCCCGCGCGACAGCGAGCGCGGCGCGCGCGGCACCGCCGGCGCCGAGAATGACAACCTCCCGGCCGTCCAGCGGGAGATGTGCGACGGG
>CALMPZ010000142.1 GCA_937871645.1 uncultured Polymorphobacter sp. | reverse complement strand
TTGCGCTCAGCCGGCGTTCTTGGCGCGACTGGCTTTCTTGCGTTCGTGCGGATCGAGGTGGATCTTGCGCAGCCGGATGAAGTTCGGTGTCACCTCGACGAGCTCGTCCTGCTCGATATAGGCGATCGCCTGTTCGAGCGTCAGCCGCTTGGGCGGGCTGAGCTGGATGGCGTCGTCCTTGCCGCTGGCGCGGAAGTTGGTCAGCGCCTTCGACTTCAGCGGGTTGACCTCAAGGTCCTCGTCACGGGCGTTTTCGCCGATGACCATGCCCTGGTAGACGGCTTCGCCGGGCTCGATCATCAGCGTGCCGCGCGGCTGCAGATAGCCGAGCGCATAGCCGACGGCTTCGCCGGTTTCGGTCGAAATCAGCACGCCGTTGCCGCGGCCCGACACCGCACCCTTGTAGGGGCCGTATTTTTCGAACAGCCGGTTCATGATGCCGGTGCCGCGCGTGTCCGACAGGAATTCGCCGTGATAGCCGATGAGGCCGCGCGCCGGTGCCGAAAAGGTCAGCCGGGTCTTGCCGCCGCCCGACGGGCGCATGTCGGTCATTTCGGCCTTGCGGCCCGCCATCTTCTCGACGACCGTGCCCGAATATTGCTCGTCGACATCGATGACGACGATTTCATAAGGCTCGGTGCGCTTGCCGGCGTCGTCGGTGCCGAAGATGACGCGCGGCCGCGAAATCGACATCTCAAAGCCTTCGCGGCGCATCGTTTCAATGAGCACGCCAAGTTGCAATTCACCGCGACCGGCGACTTCGAAGGCATCTTTCGAGGCGCTTTCGGTAATCTTGATCGCGACATTGCCTTCGGCTTCGCGGATCAGCCGGTCGAAGATCATCCGGCTGGTCACCTTCGAGCCGTCGCGGCCGGCATAGGGCGAATCGTTGACGGCAAAGGTCATCGACAAGGTCGGCGGATCGATCGGCTGCGCATGCAGCGGCTCGGTCACCGAGATATCGGCGATGGTATCGGCAACGGTGGCCTTGCTGAAACCGGCCAGCGCGATGATGTCACCGGCGCGAGCTTCGTCGACGGGCACGCGTTCGAGGCCGCGAAACGCGAAGATCTTCGAGGCGCGACCTTCTTCGACAACCTTGCCGTCGGGATTGAGCGCGCGAATTTGCGCGTTGAGCTTGAGCGTGCCCGACAGGATGCGGCCGGTCAGAATGCGGCCGACGAAATTGTCACGGTCGAGCAGCGACACCAGCATCTTGAATTCGCCGTCGACATCGGCGGCTGGCGGCGGGACGTGGGCGACGATGGTTTCGAACAGCGGCGTCAGGTCGCCCGAGCGAACTTCGCTGTCGCGGCCGGCATAGCCGTTGCGACCCGAGGCGAAGATCACCGGGAAATCGAGCTGCGCATCGGTGGCTTCCAGCGTCACGAACAGGTCGAAGACCTCGTCGAGCACTTCCTGGGCACGCGCATCGGGACGGTCGATCTTGTTGACGACGACGATCGGACGCAGGCCGAGTGCCAGTGCTTTGCCGGTGACGAACTTGGTCTGCGGCATCGGGCCTTCGGCGGCATCGACGAGCAGCACGACGCCATCGACCATCGACAGGATGCGTTCGACTTCGCCGCCGAAATCGGCGTGGCCGGGGGTGTCAACGATGTTGATGTGCGTCAGTTCATTCGTCGTCTTGTCGGTCCATTCGATCGACGTGCACTTGGCGAGAATGGTGATGCCGCGTTCTTTTTCGAGGTCGTTCGAATCCATCGCGCGTTCGGCAACGCGCTGGTTTTCACGAAAGGTTCCCGACTGGCGGAAAAGTTGGTCGACGAGCGTAGTCTTGCCATGGTCGACGTGCGCGATAATCGCGATATTGCGCAAGCGCATGCGGGCATCCTGAATCTGGGGGGTGGAAATTGAGGCCGCGCCATAGCGTGTTTGTCGCGCAACAGCCACCTCTTTGTTGCGATGCAAAAAATGGCACACATCGATTTGGCGCGGATTGGCGCCGCCACGGCCCGCGCGCGGTTGACTTGAGGAGACAGCCGCGCGACCTTGCACGCGGCCTTGCCCGGGCGCGCGCGCAGCGGCTAAAGCTGACGCACGGGCGAAGGTTTGCCCGCGCGTAGCGTACAGTATGGGATCAGCACATTGGACAAAGAAGCGGCAGCGGTGAACGAAACGGCGAGCGGGCGCGACCGCATCGGCGCCAGGCTGGCGGCAGCGCGCACGGCGGCGAAGCTCGACCTTGCCGATATCGCGCGCGACACGCGCGTGCCCCTGCGCCACCTGCGCGCCATCGAAGCCGATGCGCATGACAGCCTGCCGGCGCTCCCCTATGCCATCGGCTTCGTCAAGACGCTGGCGCGCGCCGTCGGGGTCGACCCCGAAGCCGCCGCCGCGCAGTTCCGCGCCGAAACCAGCAAGACCGCGCATGTGCCTGCCGCGATCGCGCTCGAGCCGCTCGACGAGCGCCGGCTGCCGCCGCGCGAACTGGTCGTGTTCAGCATCATTGCCGTTGTGGCGCTGCTCGGCGGGATTATCGCCTATGCGGCAGGGCTGTTCGACAAGGCACCGCCGCCGCCGCCGGTGGTAATTGCCGCACCGACGCCAACGCCGGCACCCGCTATCGCGCCCGACGTCAGCATCGCGACGCCCGGCG
>CALMPZ010000141.1 GCA_937871645.1 uncultured Polymorphobacter sp. | reverse complement strand
GGCAACGCCATCGCCACCGTTACCTCGGCGGATGCCAAGAAGGTCATCACCGTGCGCGGCACGGCGTTCGACAAGGCCGCGACCAGCGGCGGCAGCGCTGCGATCGAAAGCGTCGGCGGCCCCGGCGATGCCGGCCTGTCGAAGTTCGTCGGCGCCGACCTCACCACCTCGGCGCGCCCCGAACTGACCGCCGCGAAGATCATCGTTTCGGGCGGCCGCGCGCTCGGCAGCTCGGACAAGTTCCACGAATTCATCGATCCGCTCGCCGACAAGCTCGGCGCCGCGGTCGGCGCCAGTCGCGCTGCCGTCGACGCCGGCTATGCGCCGAACGACTATCAGGTCGGCCAGACCGGCAAGATCGTCGCACCGGAACTGTATGTCGCTGTCGGCATCTCGGGCGCCATCCAGCATCTGGCCGGCATGAAGGATTCGAAGATCATCGTCGCGATCAACAAGGACGAAGAAGCCCCGATCTTCCAGGTCGCGGATTTCGGCCTCGTCGGTGACCTGTTCACGCTGGTGCCGGAGATGACGTCAAAGCTTTAGGTTGCTCGATCATCGCGGGGGCAAGAATGCCACGAACATTATTCGTCTTCGCGATGATTGCGCTGGCCAGCGCGACTCCTTCAGCCGCGCAGGACGCACGTGTCCTTGCTTTCCTTAAGCAGGTCAATGATCAGCAACAGCCGCCCTCCATGGAAGCCCTTGCCGCGGGCGGTCTTGAAGCAGCCGGACGCGCCGCAGCGCAGGGCACCTGCATGCCCCAATCCGTTGAAGTATCAAACGTCCGGCCGATCACGGGCGACCGTCTGGTACTGCAGGGCGTCGCACAACGCAGTCTACAGAACGGCTGGCGTTTCGATGGTGTCCTAGTGGGCTGCCCTTCGGGGGCGCGCGCGGACTTCATCGTCATCCGGGACGCAGCAGGCCAGCTGCAAATGCACTTGACTAACCTCGGGCAGTCGCTGGTCAGCTACTCGGTCGGACAGGACAGCGTCAGCAAGGCGATACTGATGAGTGACATACTTCTAGCCAAGGCCGGTGCTGCCTGCGAAGCCGGTCTCGAACGCCCGCTCGACTCCCGCGTGACGCAGAAGAGCAATGATCTTGGCCCGGAAACGTATGGCGTACGCTATAGGGGCGGATGGACCGAAATTTGGACACTACGTCGCTGCAATAGGGAGATAGAGGTAGAAATGATGTTTAGCGGCGATGGTGACGGGGGTGCGTATATCAACGTTTCGCAGGCGGGGTCGCGCCTAAAATAGTTTCGCCGTTGCAGCTCGACGCCATCAATAAGGACGAAGAAGCTCCGATCTTCCAGGTGGCGGACTTCGGCCTCGTCGGTGACCTGTTCACGCAGGTGCCGGAGATGACCGGAAAATTGTATGCGGGCACACCGCCGCTCATTCAAAGCCCCGTCGCCAGCTCTGGCGGCGGGGTTTCTTTTTGTCACAAGCCCGCAACATGATTGGCACGGGCGTGTAATACGCCGCGCCTATGGCGTCGCTGAACTCAACAGGGGACAGCGACATGACGATTTCCAAACTTGCGGCGGCACTTCTGCTCGGCGCCGCCGCGCTGCCAGCCAGCGCTGCCATCACCTTCACCGGCTACCTCGCGGTGCCGGGCAATGCTTCCGACCTGTCGGGGCTGACGCCGTCGGGTGCCAACACCGACCGGCTGAGCTTCGGGTCGGACCTCGTCTATGACAAGGCCAGCGACACCTTCTACGGCATGACCGATCGCGGTCCCGGCGGCGGGCTCGAAAGCTTCCAGCCGCGCGTCGAAGCGTTCAAGGTGACGTTCGGTGCCGGCAACGCGCCGGTGGCGTTCGCGCTGCAAAAGACCGTGCTGTTCACCAACACCGCCGGTCAGGCGCTCAACGGGCTCAACCCGACGCTGCTCAATGGCAATGTCTCCACGCTCGGCAACAGCTTCGATTCGGAAGGGCTGGTGCTGATGAAGAACGGCCACTACCTCGTCGCCGACGAATATGGCCCGTCGATCTATGAATTCGACGCGACCGGCAAGCAGGTCCGCGCCTTCACCACGCCCGCCAACCTGATCCCCAAGACGGCAGGCGGCGCTGTCGATTATGTCAACGGCCGCCCAACGATCCAGACCGGCCGCCAGGATAACCGCGGCTTCGAAGGGCTGACCATTTCGAACGATGGCACCAAGGCCTATGCGATCATGCAGGACCCGCTGGTCAACGAAGGCCTCAACCCGCCGAGCAACACCGACGCGCAGGGCCGCTACAGCCGCAACCTGCGCATTGTCGAATTCGATGTCGCGAGCGGCACGCAGAACGCCCAGTACATCTATGAACTCGAATCGCGCACGACGATCAACGCTGGCCTGACGCCGACGTTCTCGGCGAACCAGCAGGGCCGCAGCATCGGCGCCTCGTCGATCACGATGATGCCCGACGGGACGATGCTGGTCATCGAACGCGACAACCGCGGCCTGGGTGTCGATGATCCCAACGGCGCCGTGCAGATCGGCACCAAGAAGGTGTTCCGCATCGACCTGACCGGCGCCACCGACGTCAAGAACATCAGCCTCGCGGGCACCAACACCCTGCCGTCGGGCGTCACTGCGGTCAGCAAGACGCTGTATATCGACGTGCTCGCCAAGCTCGGCATGGCCGGGCTGTTCCCGGTCGAAAAGCTCGAAGGCCTGGCGTTCGGCCCGCGCACGTCGACCGGCGGCATCATGATGCTGATCGTCACCGACAATGACTTTTCGGTGACGCAGACCGGCATCTTCGGCAACCAGACCGATGTCTGCTCGTCGGGCCAGGGCGGCGTGTCGAGCCAGGTCGCGATTGACGGCGTCTGCCCCGATGGCCAGTCGCTGATCCCGAGCTACATCTATGCGTTCGAACTCAGCGGTGCCGATGCGGTAGCCGCCGGTGTCCCCGAACCCGCCAGCTGGGCGATGATGATCGCCGGCTTCGGCATGGTGGGTGGTGCTATGCGCCGCCGCGTCACGCGCGTGACCACGAGCGTCACCGCGTAAGCCTGCCGCACTTGCGATTGGCCTGAATCAGCCGCCCCCGCTCGAAAAGAGCGGGGGCGGTTTGCTTTTTTTGCAGGCTGCACGGAATAATGCCCGCGCCTGGGCGTTGTCCTTTTGCGCACCGGGAAGCTGTCATGTCGGCAGCGTCCGGGCGAAACGAAAGGACCCCCCATGATCAAGAAGCTCGCACTCGCCGCCCTGTTCGCCACCGCCACGCTCGGCCTGACCGGCAACGCCATCGCCGGCGAAGGCCATTGGTCGATCGGCAAGGGCATCCAGTGCAAGATCGTCAAGGGTGTCGTGGTCTGCGGCAAGACTCGCCCGTAAGGCGGCGGCCGCGAAAAGCCCCGCTGCTCGGGTGAGCAGCGGGGCTTTTTTATGCGCTAATGGCAGCGCCGGCCTAGGCGACGGTCGCCTTGATGATTTTGCCGGGGGCGCGCGGCGGCTCACCCTTGGGCAGTGCGTCGACATGTTCCATCCCCGACGTGACCTGGCCCCAGACCGTGTACTGGTTGTCGAGGAAACGCGCGTCATCGAAGCAGATGAAGAACTGGCTGTTCGCCGAATGCGGGGCGCTGGTGCGCGCCATCGAGCAGACGCCGCGGACGTGCGGTTCCTTGCTGAATTCGGCCTTCAGGTCGGGCTTCTTCGAGCCGCCGCCGCCGGTGCCGGTCGGATCGCCGCCCTGCGCCATGAAGCCGGGGATGACGCGGTGGAAGACGACGCCGTCATAGAAGCCGTCACGCGCGAGTTCGGTGATGCGCGCGACATGGCCGGGGGCGAGGTCGGGGCGCAGCTTGATGACGACATCGCCGCCTTCGAGCGTGAGTGTCAGGGTCTGGGCAGCGTCGGTCATAACATCTCCTTGCAAGGTGCAGCGCTACTTAGGCGTGCAGCGCGTAGCTTTCCAGTGCGGCGCGCAGCATATCGGGAATCTTTGCCGGCCCTTTTTCGCCGCGATGGACGAGCACGGCATCCGACAGCCCGATGCAGCGGTCATTCTGGAACAGCCCGACACCGAGCCGGTAGCTGGTACCACCCACGCTGATCACGCCGAGGCCGAGGTGAACCGGCGCCGGATAATGGCCTTCGTCGAGATAGTCGATTTCGACGCGCGCCACGAGGAAGTGCGGCTGGCCGACTTCGAGGTGGCGGGCGCGCAGGTCGATATGGAAGCGCACGCGGGCCTCCTCGTACAGCCGCGCGATGGCGCTGTTGTTGAGGTGGCGGTTGGGGTCCATGTCGGCAAAGCGCGTGTCGAGCTTGAGCTGAAAGGCATAGCGGCCGGCCTCGCGCCGCCAAGGGTCATTGCGCATAATGTATCCTGAAAAATCGGGTGCAGAGCCTGCCCCGGCGCAGGCCGGGGGGTCACTCCTGCCCGCCGGAGGCCCTTTACGACATCTTGAACTTGATCGGCAAAGTCTTGA
>CALMPZ010000140.1 GCA_937871645.1 uncultured Polymorphobacter sp. | reverse complement strand
ACCGCAACTTCGCCACCAAGCTGTGGAACGCCGCGCGTTTCGCGCAGTCGAACGGCATTGTCGGCAGCACCTCGGTGACGCCGCCGGCGGCGACCGCACCGGTCAACCGCTGGATCATCGGCGAAGTCGTCGAAACCGCGCGCGCACTCGACGCCGCGATGGCCGCGTTCCGCTTCGATGACTATGCCAGCACGATCTACCAGTTCGCGTGGAGCCGCTTCTGCGACTGGTATCTCGAACTGACCAAGCCGCTGCTCGCAGAGGGTGCCGACGCCGGCATCGCCGCCGAAACGCGCGCCGTCACCGGCTGGGCACTCGACCAGATCCTCGTGCTGCTGCACCCGGTGATGCCGTTCCTGACCGAGGAGCTGTGGCATAAGTTGGCGCCAAGCACTGCACCGCGCGACCATGACCTGATCGTCGCGGCATGGCCGCTGACCGATGCCAGGCTGGTCGACGCCGAAACTGCAGCCGAAATCGGCTGGCTGATCCGGCTGGTCAGCGAATTGCGTGGGGCGCGCGCTGAATTTCAGATTCCTTGGACCGATACTATGGTCGTTTGGGTTGTTGGGGCCAGCGCAGCCGTTATCGAATTGGTCGATCGCAATAAGGTCGCGATCAAGCGGTTGGTCAACGCCCATATGATAGAGGGGGCGGATCCCTTTGAAGGTAATGCAGTAATTGTTCAAGAAGACGCTTCCTATGTGATCCCGCTCGCTGGGCTTGTCGATCTTGCCGCCGAACGCGCCCGGCTCGAAAAGGCGGCCGCTGCGGCGGAGAAGGAAGCCGCCGCGCTCAGCGGCCGCCTGGCCTCTCCCGGCTTCACCGAAAAGGCCAAGCCGGAGGCGGTCGAAAAGGCCCGCGAGGATCTGGCGGCGCGCAGCAGCGAAGCGACGCGGTTGCGGGCAGCACTGACGCGACTGGGCTAACCCCTCTCCCCTTGCGGGAGAGGGCGAGAGACGGCCCGGAGCGGATGCGACCTACGTCGCGGGCCGGCCCGGGGTGAGGGGGTTCGACGCGCCTTGTCGAAACTCGCAGGCGCCATCATCTCACGCGAAGTCCCCCCTCACCCCGCCGCGTCGCTTTGCGCCGCGAGTCGCCCTCTCCCCACCGGGGAGAGGGAATATGTGTTCGCCGCGAACTCATTGACAAAATACGCCAAATAGGTTATTTTACGACGTCATCCAGTGTACGGCCAGTCCCCTCCAACGGGGCAGGCTGTAAACTTCGCAAAGCCTCGAATCTTCGTTCAGATTGTAAACTTCGCTTACCCCCGAATCTTCGTACAGATTGTAAACTTCGTATCGGGGCAACTACGGATATGCCTTGGGCCAAATTGCTTGCTACTTGTCCGGCGACGCGGAATGGCCCAATGTTTGCACAGGCTTGAGTTTGCGTTTGTCCACCAACCCGATTTTGTGAAAGGTTCTTCCCATGTTCAGCACCCGTTTCCTGGCACCCGTTGCGATGGCTTGCGCCATGGCCTTTGCCGCGCCGATGGCGGCTGCAACGCTGCACCATAGCGGCACCATCGCGATCGACGAAACGCAAGTCGGCTTTCTCGTCGGCGGCAGCCTGGGTGGCGGCAAGCTCAACTTCGACGGCAAGACCTATGACTTCAAGATCGGTGGCCTGAGCCTCGGCGACATCGGTGCGTCGAAGGTCAAGGCGAGCGGCGACGTCTATAACCTGACCAAGCTGGCGAACTTTCCCGGCACCTATTCGAAGATTGATGCCAGCGCCACCGCCGTCGTCGGCGCCGGTGCGCTGCGCCTGAAGAACGAGCATGGCGTCATCATTCAGCTGAAGACCAATTCGAAGGGCCTGCAGGCCAGCGCCGGCGCCGGCGGCGTCAAGATCACGATGAAGTAAAGACCGGTGCGGCGCCCGCCTCGCGGCGGGCGCCCATCAAGTGGCCGCCACCGGTGCCGCCACCGGCGCGACATGGCCGCGCACCAGCAGCAGGTACATCACCGGCGTCACGACGCGCGACAGTACCGTTGACGATACCAGCCCGCCGATGATCACCCACGCGAGCGGCGCATAGAGCCCCGAGCCCGAGAACGCTAGCGGCAACAGGCCGCCGATTGCGGTGATCGAGGTCAGCAGCACCGGCAGGAAGCGGATTTCACCGGCACGCTCGATCGCCGGCCGCAGCGCCATACCGTCGCGGCGCAACTGCGTGGTGAAATCGACGAGCAGGATCGAGTTTTTGATCTCGATGCCGATCAGCGCGATGAAGCCGATGACCGCGGTGAAGCTGAACGAATTACCCGACAGGTACAGCGCGACGATGCCACCGAACATGCCGAGCGGGATGACGCCCGCGACCACCGCGACTTCGCGGAAACGGCCGAATTCGATGACCAGCACGCCGAGAATCCCGAACATGCCGAACGCGATGACCGGCCCCAGTCCGCCGAAGCTTTCGGCCGCCGCCTCGGCCTCGCCGCCCTGGACGAAGCGGTAGCCGGCGGGCAGCTTGATCTTGTCCAGCGCCGCATAGACCTGCTCGTTGACCTTTGACGTCAGGAAGCCCGGCTGGACCTGCGCCGAGATCGAGACGCTGCGCTGCTGGCGGTCGCGGCTGATTTCGGCGGGCGCCGATTCGAGATAGGGCCGGGCAATCTGCAGCAGCGGCACCGCGCCGCCGTTGGTCGACGGCACATGGATGCGTTCGAGCGCCGAGATGTTCTGCCGGTCGGCCATCGGCAACCGCACGACGACATTGTAGCTGTCGCCTTCGGCGTCGCGGTAGCGCGCTGCGGGATCGCCCGCCACCGCGAGCCGCACCGCGCGCTGCGCCGCGCCGGGTGCGACGCCGAGCAACGCCGCCTTGTCGGCATCGACCCCGAGTTCGAGGTGCATGCGATCGACCGCGACGGGGTTCTTGACGTCGCGGGTGCCCGGCACGGCGCGCATCGCGGCTTCGGCCTGCGCGGCGATACGTTTGAGGACTTCGATTTCGGGGCCGCGCGCGAACACCGCGATCGGTGCCGATACCGGCGGGCCGTTCTGGAAAATCTTGATGACGATTTGCGCGTCGGTGTTGGTGGCGAAGCGCGCCCGCAGCCGCTCGACGAGCTTGGGCCCTTCGACCGAATCCCAACTGTCCATGACGGCGACGGTGTTGCCGATGTTGGTGCGCTGATCGGTTTCACGGTAGTTATAAAACACCTGCGGATTGCCGCGCCCGACGTTGGCGAGGATGTTCTTGATCAGCGGTTCGCGTTTGAGCTCGGCTTCGACAAAGCGCGTGGCGCGGTCGGTCTGCGCGAGCGATGCGCCTTCGGGGGCGTTGACCTCGACGATGAAATACGACGCATCGGCGGGTGGGAACAGGCTGGTGCCGATGCGCGGGATGAGCAGGAACGCCGAGAAAGTGATGACGGTCGCGATACCCAGCGCGCGCCACGGCCGTTCGAGCGACCAGTGCAGCACCGGCGCATAGAAGCGGTGGATGCCGGTCTGGATGAGCTGCAGGAAACGGTTGCCGTGTTCGGGTGTATCGCGTGGCAGCATCCGCGACGCCAGGAACGGCACGACGGTCAGCGATACCAGCAGCGATGCCGCAACAGTCCCGAGCACCGCAATCGGCAGCGAGCGGGTGAATTTTCCAGCGCCACCGGGCAGGAACGCCAGCGGCAGGAACGCCAGCAGCAGCACCGCAGTGCAGCCGATGACCGCGACGGCAATCTGGCGCGTGCCGGCGATGGCGGCGGCCTCGCGGTCCTCGCCGCTGCGCAAGTGGCGCGCGATGTTTTCGGTGACGACGATCGAATCGTCGACCAGCAATCCGAGCGCGATGATGAACCCAGAAATCGCCAACTGGTTGAGCGTGAAGCCGGCAAAGTTGAGCACCGCCACCCCCATCAACAGGCTCAGCGGTACCGACACCATCACCACCAGCGAGGCGCGGAAGCCCAGCGGCAGCAGCGTCAGCAGCACGATGAACAGCGCGATCATGAAGTCGCGCTGCAGGTGCGCGAGCTTGACCGCGATGTCGCGCGACTGGTCGAAGCCGATCTCCAGCTTGACGTCGGGCGGCAGCGTCTTGCCGTAGCTTTCGGCGACCTTGAGCGCCGCCTTCTGGATATCGAGGACGTTGATATTGTCCTTCTGCGTCAGCGTCACCCAGATCGCGCGCTTGCCGTTGAAGCGCGTCAGCTGCGGCTGTTCCTCATAGTCCCAGCCGACCTGCGCCACGTCACGGACGCGCAGCACGCGGCCAGTGCCATTGTCGGCGACCGCGCGCACCGGCACCTCCGCCACGGCTTCGACCGAACGATAGGCGCCACCGGCTTCGATGTTGAAGCGCTGGTCGCCGGCGTGGATGGCGCCGGGCGGCAGGTCGGTACCGCCGGCGCGCAGCGCATCG
>CALMPZ010000139.1 GCA_937871645.1 uncultured Polymorphobacter sp. | reverse complement strand
CGCCACCGGCGGCTACATGGTGCAGACCTCGCTTTCGCACGCGCTGGTCTTCGAACGTCGCGCGCGTCCACAGCGCGCCTTCGACTTCCTCGATCAGCTCGCCGTCAAGTTCCTGGCGCCCCAGCCGCGTGCCGCCATAGTCGCGCAGCACCGCCCTGATGAACGCGCGCGGCAGATTGCCTTCATTGTCGAACGTCCGGCCGCGCGCGACGCTGCACGCCGCATCAGCAATAAGTGCCTTGAGCCACGGCAACGGCTTGGGCGTCGTGGTCAGCAGCAGCCGCGGCTTTTCACCGAGCCGCAGCCCCATCCGCAAATTGGCGAGCGTCGTCGCGCCATAGCTCCAGCGCGCCGCCTCGTCGCCCCAGGCATAGTGAAACTGCGGCCCGCGCAAGGTCTCGGGCTCCTCGGCCGAATACAGCAACGCCTGCGCACCGTTGGGCCAGAGTACGCGGCGCAGCGAAGGTTCGAAGCGCAGCGGCTGGTCGGGCGGCGCGGTGGCAAGTAGTCCCGATTCACCTTCGACCATCACCGCCCGCGCATCTGCCAGCGTCGCGCCGATCAACGCGATGCGCACCTCAGAAGGCGGCATTTTTCCGGCATCGCTGGCGCCTGCCTTGGCCGGCACCCGCGCCGACACCGGCGCCGCACATTCATGCACCCAGCCCGCGCCGGCGCGCGTCTTGCCGAAGCCCCGCCCGGCAAGGATCAGCCAGCTGTCCCAATCGCCATCAGGAGGCAGCTGCGTTTGCCGGGCCAGATTGCGCCAGTTCCAGCCGATGTTCTGCAGCGCCTTTTCGGGCAACCGGTCGCAATACGCTTCGATCTGCGCGTCGGGCATAGCGCCGACTTCCTTGAGCAGCCAGACGTCCCCGCGTGCCCTGGCGGCATCGTCTGTCACCGGTGTCGTAGCCGCCGGTGGCTGCGGGTTCTCCGTCGCGGTTTGGCTCATGCAGCGGCCCCGGTGTCGCTGCGGCCGGCGCGTGCAGTCCGAGCTTTGGCTGCCACATAGGTGCACACCACGCGGTCCCCGTGACCACGACGATTTGCGGCGCGCAGTCCACAATTGACCATGGCAGTCTCCTGAATTGCCGGCAAATCGCCGGGCATCAGGCCGGCAGATCGCGGCGCGACGGTTGGCGGATTGGGCGTTGCGGGTGGGCAGCGCGTGAACCGGTCTGGCAACTCCGGTGGCGCAATTCGTCAGCGTTCCTGATGTCTAACCGAGAGCGTGACGCTTGTCAAGAATAAAACGCGTATATGGTTATTTTTAAGACTCATCTTGGTTCAATGCCACCGCCACCTCGGTGAGCAAAGCCCGGAACCACGCCAGCACCGGGTCACCATTGCGCAGGTCGGACCAGACAATGTTGATGTTGATGTCCGAATCGGCAAACGGCGGCGGCTTGACCAGCAAATCGAATCTGTCGGCATAGAATTCGGCAAAGCGCGCGCTAAGCGTCGTCACGCAATCACTGCCGCCGACCGCGGCCAGCGCTGCGGTGAAATATGGCGTCACCAGCGCGAAGCGCCGCCGCACCCCCGCTGCCGCCAGCCTCGCATCGAGATCCGATGCCCCGTCACCGAGCAGCGAAATCCCGACATGCGGCCAGCGGCCATAGTCGGCGAGCGTCCAGTCGTTCGCGGCGGCCGGATGGCCGCGCCGCATCACCAGCGCCAGCCGGTCGCGCGTCAGCGGCGCACTCATCGCGCCGGGCGGCAGCGGCGTGGCGCTGGTCGCAAACGCCAGGTCGAGATCGCCGCGTTCGATACGCGCGATGAGTTCGGGGCCATAGCCTTCAACACGCAGGTCGATCCCCGGCGCCGCCGCTGCCAGCCGCGCCAGCACCGCCGGCAGCAACAGCACGGCGTGCGAGTCGGTCGCCGCAAGTCGAATCGTCCGCACCGCCACCGCCGGATCGAACGCCGCCGGCGCCAGCAGCGCGCGCACCCCGCCCAGCGTTGTTTCGAGCAGCGGCAGCAGTGCCGCCGCGCGCGGCGTCAGCACATAGCCACGGTTGCCGCGCACCAGCAGCGCATCGCCAAGTAGCGCCCGCAACCGCGCAAGCGCCCGGCTCATCGCCGGCTGGCTAAGCCCGGCATCGCTGGCCGCATGCGTGACATTGCACCGCCGCAGTAGTGCCAACAGCGGCGGCAGCAGATTGAGGTCCACACCATTTATATTCAATTCATGCATGTTTTTTATCATAACAATGCATTTCTAATATGATCAAGTGGGAGCTATTTGAGGGACTCTACCCCGTGCCGCCGCCACCCTCCCCAGTCCCGGCGGCGGCACCACCACCCCCGCCGTGGCAGCGGCATCAAGCGGAGAGAAGACATGCAGGAAGAAATCCTTGTTCTCGGCTACGGCCCCGTCGGACGCGCCACCGTTGCCGCACTGCTGGCGGGCGGCGGCAACGTCCGCGTGGCGCAGCGCAGCCGTCCCGCCGACCTGCCGCCGTGCGTCGCTTTCACGCGCTGCGACGTGCTCGATCCGGCGTCGGTCGCCGCCGCGCTTGCGGGTGCCGCGCAGGTCGTCGTCACCATCGGCTTGCCGTATGACGGCGCGGTCTGGCTGCGCGACTGGCCGCGGGCGATGACCAATCTGCTCGACGGCTGCGCCGCAACCGACGCGCGCATGGTGTTCGTCGACAACCTCTATATGTACGGGCCGCAAACTGCGCCGCTGACCGAAGACATGCCGCTGTTGAACCACGGCCGCAAACCCGCCGCGCGCACGGCGGTGACGCAGCTTTGGCAGGCCGCCCGTCACCGCGTCCGCGTCGCGACGTTGCGCGCCCCCGATTTCTACGGCCCCGGCGTGACGCAGTCGCACCTCGGCGACATGGCGTTCGGCGCCCTGGCGCGCGGCAAGACCGCGCAGCTCGCCGCACCCGCCGATGTGCCGCACGACTTCGCCTATGTCCCCGACATCGGCTGCGCCGTCGTCATGCTGCTCGATGCCCCCGACGGTGATTTCGGCCAGGTCTGGCACATGCCGTGCGCGCCAACGCAGTCGACGCGGCAAATCCTGGCGCTCGGCACCGGCGGCAAGCCGCGCATCCTGTCGATCCCGTTGGCGCTGCTGCCGCTGCTCGGCCTTGCCGTGCCGATGCTGCGCGAAATGGCCGAGATGCGCTTCCAATGGGACCGGCCCTACCACGTCGATGCGCGCCGCTTCACGCAGCGCTTCGGGCTGGTGCCGACACCGTTCGCGATCGGCGCAGTCGAGACGGCGCGCTCATTCGCCGGCAGAGCTGCGGTTGACGTGTTCGGCGCGGCGCAGGCGGCCTGACCGCGCCTATTTCAACATGCTGTCGAACCAGACCTTCTGGTCGAGCACGCCGAACACGAACACGCCGCGGTGGTCGGCCTTGGCACCGGCGTCGATGGTGGTGGCCGGTGCGCCGCCGAGCAGTGCCTGCGTCGCTTGCGGCAGCTTGCCGATATAGGCTGGCGTGACTTCGTCGCTGCCGCCGATATAGGCGCGCAGCGGCGTCACGCTTTTCCAGCGGTAGGCCTGGTTATCCTGCAGCACCTGCCAATAGGGCGCGGTGCCGATGGCGCCAGCGGCGACAAATTCGGGGCGCATGAAGCCCGTCAGCTTGGGGCCGGTGGCCTTGTAGAAGTCCTCCCAGCTCATCTTGCCGGCGTAGAATGCCCGTGAGGCCGCGAGGTATTGCGGGTTGATCGCCGACTCGGTCAGGCCGCCCTGCTGCAGATAATATTCCTGCGCCTGCAACTGCAGCGCCGCGCAGCCCGGCAGATAGACAGCATCGATCGGCTGCGGATTACCCATCCAGCGGTTGATCGTCAGATAGACATCGACCGGTGCGCTCGCCGCCGCCGCCGCCGCCACCTTGACGCCGAGCTCTTCCAGCCGCTGCAGGAACACCATCGTCCCCCAACCGCCCTGCGACCAGCCGCTGACGAACAGCTGGCCCGGGGTCACCTGCTGCGCCTTGAGCACGTCGTTCGCCGCGACCAGCATGTCATACGCCGCCTGTTGCGTGCTGCGCTTGACGAGGTAGCTGTCGGGCAGGTCGGAAATGCCGCGCCCGAAATAGTCGGCACCGATGACCACATAGCCCTGCGCCGCAAACGCCGCGAGCATGATGCGCGTTTCGGCCGAGCTATCGGGGTTCGACGGCACCCAGCTTTTGTCGAACACCGTGCCGTGCTGGTACGACACCACCGGCAGCGTCTGCGCGCCGCGAACGCCATTTTCAGGGATGGCCACCAGCCCCGATGCGACCGTCGGGCGGTTCCTGAGTTCGGGCACCACCGAGCGATAGGTGACGCGGTACAGCTTCACCCCATATTTCGCCGGCGCGAACTTGCCGGCAAACGCGTCGGGCTCGGTCGAACTCGCCATAAAGCTGGCGAGCTCGGACGAGGTGATCTTGTCGAGCCGCACCTTGTCGTAGCTGCCGATCAGCTCATAGGTGACGCCCGATGCCACCGCGACGGGCTTGGCCGACGCAACCGCTTCGGCCTGCACCGCGACAAGCACCAGCGACAAAAATACCCCGGCCAGCAACGCCCGCAATTTCATGGCAAATCCCCTCGGTTTCTGCGTCGCGTCTAGGCTATCGCGGTGGGCAAGCCCAGCCCCCTGCGACGGTCAGCGCCCGCCGCCCTCATAGTGCGTGTCGAGTCGGTCGAGCGCCAGCAGCAGCACGAGTTTCCCGGCGCGCGACGGCCAGCCGAGGCTGCGTTCTGCAGTTTCGAGGCCGTCGCCCATGCAGATGACGCGCCACAATATGTCCGACAATCCGCTGCCCACTGCGGTGACGGCGGCTTCGAAGCGCGCCTTTGCGGCAATCTGCGCGCTGCCGGGGTCGATCGCGTCGGGGGCGCTGCGGGCACCTCGTGCAGCAGGCGCGCCGTCCCAGCTCATCGTCGTGCGCGGCGCCTGGCCGGCGCGCATGAAATCGCCGCGTAGCCTTTCGCCGGCGTCGAACTGCGCTACCGTCACCATGCCGCGCCGCATCAGCCAGCCGAGCGGCGACTCGGCAAGATTGATGGTGACGCGGATGCGGTCGATGGCGTCCGACGGCGACAGATGCTTTTGCGCCAGCAGCCGGTTGCGGGCGTCGGGCAGCGCATCGTCAAGGGCGGCGGGGCGGGGCTTGCGAGCGTGCGACATTGTGCTTCTCCAACAAAATTGCAGGTCGTG
Source organism: uncultured Polymorphobacter sp. (assembly GCA_937871645.1). GTDB lineage: Bacteria > Pseudomonadota > Alphaproteobacteria > Sphingomonadales > Sphingomonadaceae > Polymorphobacter_A. The sequence goes on along the minus strand of CALMPZ010000139.1, from coordinate 1,140 downwards.
CGAATCAGTCCTTGCCATAACTGCACGGTTGTAGGACAGAGGCGAACCGATACGGTTCAGGAAGGCCCCGTCATGATCACCCGCATTCGCGACGTCCGCAAATCCAAGCACATGACATTGCACGAAGTCGCCGTCGCCTGCGTGCCACCGACGACGGCACAGACCATCGGCCGGCTCGAAACCGGCATGCGCACCGTTTCGGTGGGCTGGCTCAACCGCATCTCCGCAGCGCTAGGCGTCGAGCCGTCGGAGCTGGTGACGCTGCCCGACCGCGTCGATGTGCCGCTCGCCGCGGTGCTGTCTGCCGCCGGCATCATCGCCCCCAAGCGCGAGCAGGCACTGCTGCCGCCGAAGCCCGAAGGCAAGTACGTCGGCGTTCTCGTCGAAACCGCGGTCGGCGACTATCGCACCGGCGATGCGCTGTGGCTCGAACGCATCGGCCCCGAAGACTTCGCCAGCGGCGTCAACCGCGACGTGCTGGTGCCGCGCGCTGCCGGCCGCTTCGCGTTCGGACGCCTCGCCGCGACCGACGGCAGCATGCTGCAGATTCTGCCGCTCACCCCTGGCGCGCGCCAGCTGGTCATTGCCGATGCACCATGGATCGGCGTCGTGCGGACGCTCATCCGCGCGCTATAATTGCCTTGCCCGCCGGCAATCCGGCTAGTGTTGACGTTGCGTCACGGAGTTTGACATGAAGATTACTGCCGCCGTCCTCGATGCCATCGGCGCCGTCGGGCCATTCGCCGAAACGCAGCCGATGCGCCTCGCCGCGCTCGACCTGGCGCCGCCGCGTGACGGCGAGCTGCTGGTCAAAATCGACGCCTGCGGGCTTTGCCATTCGGATTTGTCGGTGGTGAACGGCGACCGGCCGCGCCCGATGCCGATGGCGATCGGCCACGAAGCCGCCGCTACGGTGTTGCAATCCAGCCCCGGCAGCAGCTTCGCACCCGGCGACCGCGTCGTGCTCGCCTTCCTGCCGTCGTGCGGCAAATGCCCGACGTGCGCCAGCGGCCAGGGCTATCTCTGCGCCAGCGCGGCGGCGGCCAACGGCGCCGGCATGCTGATGCACGGCGGCAGCCGGCTCGCAGAAAACGGCCACGCCGTCCACCACCACATGGGTGTGTCGGCGTTCGCGACGCA
>CALMPZ010000138.1 GCA_937871645.1 uncultured Polymorphobacter sp. | reverse complement strand
GGCCACATCCGTGCTATAGGGCGTCGCTTACACATGCGGCGCAACTGCGCCCGAAGCACTGAAAGCTACCTGCATAATGCCTTTTTCGACGACCCATCCGGCGCTTGCCAAGGCGCTGAGCGCCCGCGGCTATAGCGTTTTCACCCCCGTCCAGGCCGCCGTGCTTGAGCCCGAAGCGCAGGGCCGCGACCTGATGGTGTCGGCGCAGACCGGGTCGGGCAAGACCGTCGCCTACGGCCTCGCGCTCGCCCCGACGCTGCTCGGTGACGCCGAACGCTTCGGACGTGCGGAAGAGCCGCTGGCACTGGTCGTCGCACCGACGCGCGAACTGGCGCTGCAGGTCAGCCGCGAACTCGAATGGCTGTTTGCCGAAGCCGGTGCGCGCGTTGCGACCTGCGTCGGCGGCATGGAAATCCGCCGCGAGGCGCGCGCCTTGCAGAACGGCGCACACATCGTCGTCGGCACGCCGGGGCGCCTGCGCGACCATATCGAACGCGGCAACCTCAACATGCAGAAGCTCGCCGCCGTCGTGCTCGACGAGGCCGATGAAATGCTCGACCTCGGCTTCCGCGAAGACCTTGAGGAAATCCTCGACTCGACGCCGCCGACGCGCCGCACGCTGCTGTTTTCGGCAACCTTGCCCAAGCCGATCCAGACGATGGCCAAGCGCTACCAGAAGGACGCGCACCGCATCGCCGCCGGTGCCGGTAACGCCCAGCATGTCGATATCGACTACCGCGCCATAAGGCTCGCGCCCAACGACCTCGAATCGGGTGTCGTCAACGTGCTGCGCTATTTCGAAAGCGGCGCGGCGATCGTGTTCTGCGCGACGCGCGAAAGCGTGCGCCGCCTCCACGCCAACCTTGTCGAGCGCGGCTTCTCCGCCGTCGCGCTGTCGGGTGAACTCAGCCAGTCCGAACGCACCCACGCGCTGCAGGCGCTGCGCGACCGTCGCGCCAGCGTCTGCGTCGCCACCGACGTCGCCGCGCGCGGCATCGATTTGCCCGACCTCGGTCTCGTCATCCACGCCGAACTGCCCAACGATCCCGAAGTGCTCCAGCACCGGTCGGGTCGCACCGGTCGCGCCGGGCGCAAGGGCATCTGCGTACTGCTGGTGCCCTACCCCAAGCGCCGCCGCGCCGAAATCCTGCTGCGCGCCGCCAACGTCACCGCGCAATGGATGAACCCGCCGACCGCCGAAGCGATCGAAGCCAAGGACGCCGAACGCCTGCTCGAATCGATTGCCCCGGCGACCGAGGAAGAAACCGCCAGCGTCGCCGCACTGATGGCCGAACGCTCCGCCGAAGACATCGCTGCCGCACTGCTGCGCGCCTATCGTGCGCGGCTCCCGGCACCCGAAGACCTGACCGACGCCGGCCCCGCACAGGGCAGCATCGGTGGCCAGGGTGGTGGCCAAAGCGAGCGCGGCTACGGGGCCCCGAACACGGCGCCGCGCGCCGGCTTCGAGGACACCGTCTGGTTCCGCATCAACACCGGCCGCGTCAACAATGCCGATCCGCGCTGGCTGCTGCCGTATCTGTGCCGCCGCGGCCATGTCACCAAGAACGACATCGGCGCGATCCGCATTTTCGACCGCGAAACCCGCTTCGAAATCCCGCGCGCCACCGCCGGTCGCTTCGCGCAGATGCTGCGCAAGACCGACGACGGTGACCCCGATGTCCAGATCGAAACCGTGCCGGCCAACGCCCCCGAGCCCAGCCGCGCCCCGCCCGCACGCCGTGGCCCGCCG
>CALMPZ010000137.1 GCA_937871645.1 uncultured Polymorphobacter sp. | reverse complement strand
CGGCGGGTGGCCGAGGTCGTGCGCGAGTGCCAGCGCTTCGGCCAGATCCTCGTTGAGCCCGAGCGCGCGCGCCAGCGTCCGGGCGATCTGCGCGACCTCCAGACTGTGCGTCAGCCGGACGCGGAAATGGTCGCCGTCGGGCGCGACGAAGACCTGCGTCTTGTAGCGCAGCCGCCGGAACGCGCTGCAATGGATGATGCGGTCGCGGTCGCGCTGGAACGCGTCGCGGCTGGTGCTCGGCGCCTGCGCAAAGCGCCGGCCGCGCGAGGCGGCCGGGTCGCAGGCATAGGGCCAAGAATCAGCCAATCGCGGTCAGGCAATCGCGCCGGCGGCACGCAGCCCGGCAATGGCGGCGGCATCGACGCCGAAGTCGGCGAGCACGGCATCGGTCGAGGTGGCGCGCGTCATCACCGGCGTGTCGGTCACCGTCGCCGAATAGCGCGGTGCCGGCGCCGGCTGCATGACGCCGTCGATGTCGAGGAAGGTGCGGCGTTCGACGTTGTGCGGGTGCAGCGGCGCCTCCGCCATGCTGAGCACGGGGGCGAAGCAGACATCGGTCATTTCCATCAGCGCGCACCACGCGTCGCGGGTCTTGGTCAGGAACAGCGCCGTCAGCTTGTCCTTCAATGGCCCCCACGCCTTGCGGTCCATCTGCGCGTCGAAATCCTTGTCCTCGGTCAGCCCGGCGCGCTGGCGGAGCTCGGCGTAGAATTGCGGCTCGATCGAACCGAGCGAGATCCACTTGCCGTCCGAGGTTTCATAGGTGTCATAGAAGTGCGCGCCGGTATCGAGCAGGTTGGTGCCGCGATCGTCCGACCAGCTGCCGTTGGCGCGGAAGCCCCAGATCATCGCGTTCAAGGTCGCGGCGCCGTCGGTCATCGCGGCGTCGATGATCTGGCCCTGCCCGGTCTTCGCCGCGTGCAGCAGCGCCGACACCATGCCGAACGCCAGCATCATGCCGCCGCCGCCAAAGTCGCCGATCATGTTGATCGGCGGCGTCGGCTTTTCACCGGCGCGGCCATAGGTGTGCAGCGCGCCCGACAGCGCGATATAGTTGAGGTCGTGGCCGGCGGCCTGCGCGTACGGCCCGAACTGGCCCCAGCCGGTCATGCGGCCATAGACCAGCTTGGGGTTGGCGGCGCACAGCACGTCCGGCCCGAGCCCGAGGCGTTCGGTAACGCCGGGTCGATAGCCTTCGATCAGGCCATCGGCGCCGGCGACCAGCTTGCGGACGAGTTCAATGCCTTCGGGGCTCTTGAGGTTGACGTTGATCAGCCGGCGCGAGCGCGTCAGCGGGTCGCGCGGATCGATGCGCGCGCCGGGCCGGTCGACACGGATGACTTCGGCGCCATGGTCGGCGAGCATCATCGCGGCGAACGGCCCCGGGCCGATGCCGGCGAGTTCGATGATACGCAATCCTGCGAGCGGTCCAGCCATGTTTATCTCCCCAAAATGGTGCGGCGTCTAACTGCCACGTCCAGTTTGTGGGTCAAGCGCTATCGTGTCTGCCGAGGTGAATCTGGTCAGTCTTTACGGGTTCAGGGGGTTTTAAACGCTGGCTGCTCCCCTCCCGGAACGGGAGGGGCCGGGGGTGGGCACTGCACCACCTTGTCGGCGCCGCCTTTCGCGCCCGGCCCCCAGTCTTGACTCATAGTTCGATATCGAACTATATAGTTTGATATCGAACCATGTGTAAAGGTTGGCGCCAGCGCAGCGCGAGGTGACAGCGCGGAATCGGGCTGGCATGGTGCGCGGCGACTCCAGGGAGCGCGCATGGCCGAACCACCCCCACGCAAACCCCGGCCAGCCCGGCCGGCCGCCGCAACGCTGTTGCGCGCTGCCGGTCGCACGCTGGCCGAGTTTCTGCCGCTGGCACCCGCCGAAACCGAATTGCTGCACGCAACGCGCGAAGGTCGCCAAGCCCAGATCGCCGACGTTTGTCCGACTGAGGAAACCGACGCCAACCGCGTCCACGCCGGCTTCGTGCGCTTCCTTGCGCTCGGCGGCGACGCGGACGCGCCGGTGCATGAGCATGGCGTGCAGCTAAGCGGCGCGTGGATTGCTGGCAGTCTTGACTTCGTCGCGGCGCGCGCCGTTTGCCCGCTCGAACTGCACAAGTGCCGGATCGCGCAGATCGATGCGATTGCGGCGTCGCTTATGCACCTGTCGCTGGTGGGAAGCCGCCTCGACGGCGATTGCGACGGTGACCGTTTGCAGTGCGGCGGCAGCATCATGCTCGATGACGGCTTCCACGCGCACGGCGAGGTCCGGCTAATCGGGGCGACGATTGGCGGCAACCTTGAATGCACCAGCGGCCGGTTTGAAAGCGCCACCGGCGAGGCGCTGAGTTGCGACGGCGCGCGCATCGCCGGCGACGTGGCGCTCGACAACGAATTTCACGCGACTGGCACCGTCCGGCTGACCGGCGCCTCTATCGGCGGCCAGCTCGATTGCCAGCACGGGCGGATTGATGCGGCAGGTAGCATGGCACTAGTCTGCGACAATGCCAGCATCAGCAACAACGTGTTTCTCGGCAAAGGATTTGCAGGACAGGGCGCGGTCCGGCTGAACGGCGCGCGTATCGGTGGCAGCCTTGATTGTCGCGGTGGCCGTTTCGAAAGCCCCGGCGACTACGCGTTTTCAGCCGAGGCAGCCACGATTGGCCAAGCATTCGTGTTTGAAAGCGTCGCTGTCACCGGCGACATCAACATCGGCAACATGACGGCGGCATTGCTCGTCGATGATCCGGCAAGCTGGCATGGCGCAGCGACACTGGTGCTCGACGGCTTCAGCTACACGAAGTTTGCCGGCGTCGCGCCGACCACAGCCGTCGCGCGGATCGCCTGGCTCGACCGCCAATCCGCCGCCGATCTCGGTGCCGATTTCAAGGCACAGCCGTGGGAGCAGCTGATCGCGGTGTTGCGCGCGATGGGGCATGATGAGGATGCGCGCGCGGTGGCGATTGCCAAACAGCAGCGCTTGCGCGCGGCGGGCCGGATTGCCCCGTCGTTGCGCGCGCTGCACTGGATTTGGGAAGTGCTCGCCGGGTACGGCTACCGGCCGCTGCGGCTGAGCCTGTGGATGGTCGCGGTGTGGCTGGCGTGCGGCATCGCGTTCGACGTGGGCGCGACGCGCGGCGCGTTCGGACCCAATAGCCCGGTCATCCAGACCGATGCGGCGATCCAGGCAGCATGCGCGGCCGGGCCGGCCGGCGCCGCCGCGAACTGGACGACCTGCGCGGCGATGCCCGATGAATATACGACGTTCACGCCGCTCGCCTATTCGGCCGACCTGATCCTGCCACTGGTCGATTTGCAGCAGGAAACCGACTGGGCCCCCGTCGTCGGCCTGTCGGGGGTGACCTATTGGCCCGGCGTGACCATGCGCTGGCTGATGTGGTTTGAAATCCTGTTCGGCTGGATGGCGAGTTTGCTGCTCGTCGCGTCGCTGACCAATTTGATCAAGAAGGATTGAGCGCGGCGCTCGGCAGCGCCTTTTTGAGGCGGCGCGGAAGTACCCACCCCCGGCCCCTCCCGTTCCGGGAGGGGAGCAGAGTCGTTGGTTGACTCATGGTTCGATATCGAACTATATAGTTTGATGTCGAACTAAAGGTGCAGTCTCGATGGATCGCAGGACACTCATTCTCGGCGCCGGGGGCGCAGTGGCACTGGTCGCGGTGGGCGGGGTCTGGCGCGTCACGCGCATGCCGCAGACCGCTATGGCGCCGTGGGATTTGCCGCCACCGCCGCCCGCCGATGTCCGGCTTGATGCGTTGCGGCATGCCATCCTCGCGCCCAACCCGCACAACCGTCAGCCGTGGTTGCTGCGGCTTGATGGGAGCGACGGTGTCATGGTGACTTGCGACCTCGACAAGCGGCTACCGATGACCGACCCCTATGACCGGCAGATCACGCTGGGCTTCGGCACGTTCATCGAACTGGCGCAGATTGCGGCAAGCGCGCGGGGGTACCGCATCGAGGTCACCCCCTTCCCCGCCGGTGCGCCCGAAATGCCGGCGCGGCTCGATGCGCGGCCGGTGGCCTATTTGCGTTTTGTCGCCGATCCGGCAGTGACGCGCGACCCGCTGCTGGGCGCCATTCAGACGCGCCGCACGACGCGCGAGATCTTCGACGCTGCGCCGACCGCGGCGCAGGTCGCGGCGCTGTCCGAACCGCTGCCCGGCGTGCTGCGGAGCGCGACCGCCGACGCCACCAAGCTGGCCGCCATTCGCGGCGTCACCGTGGCGGCGACGATGGTCGAGAACACCACGCAGCGCACCTGGATGGAAAGCGTCGATTTGATGCGCATCGGTGCAACCGAAATCGACGCGCAACCCGACGGGCTGTTCCTCGCCGGCCCGATGGCGGAGGCCGGCAGCGCTGCGGGTGTGCTGACGCGCAGCGCGCTCGCCGACCAGACCAGCAGCATCTACAAGACCGGGCTGGACCAGCAACGCGCGCTGTCCGAATCGCTACCCGGCGCGGTGTGGATCGTGACACCCGCCAACACCCGCGCCGACCATCTGCGCGCCGGCGCGGCGTATATGCGCACGACGCTGGCGGCGCAGGCGCTGGGGCTGAAGATGCACCCGCAAAGCCAGGCGCTGCAGGAATATCCCGAAATGGCCGCGCACTATGCGGCGATCCAGGCATTGCTCGGCGCCGGCGGTGCGGCCAGGGTGCAGATGCTGGCGCGGCTCGGCACCGGGCCGGTCGTCGGCCCCGCGCCGCGCTGGCCGCTCGAAAAACACCTCCTCAACGCGAAAGCCTAGCCATGTTGGACCCCCGCCCCGCCGCCGCCTTTGCGGTGTTCACCGAAATCGGCATCATCAACCAGCTGGCGACGCGCGCGTTTGAACAGCTGCTGCCGCCCGGCCTCAGCTTGCCGCAGTTCGCCGTGCTCGATCACCTGATGCGGCTCGACGGCGACTGGACGCCGGCGCGGCTGGCGAGCGCGTTCCAGGTGCCGCGCCCGACGATGACCAACACGCTGCAACGGCTGCACGCCGCCGGGCTGGTCGACTATGCCCCCGATCCGCGCGACCGCCGCGGCAAGCTGGTGGTCATCACCAAAAAAGGCCGCGTCGTGCGCGATCGCAGCCGCGCGGCGGTCGAGCCATTGTTGAAGCAAATCGGCAAGGCACTCCCGGCGAGCCTGTTCGGCACGCTGCTGTGTGAATTGGTCATACTGGGCGCATGGCTCGACGCGGCGCGCGACTAGAGTTGAAGGGCTTGCCGCGCGGGCAGGCGTGACGCCTGCACCCGATTGAAGAAGAAGGTCGTCATCCCGGCGTAGGCCGGGACCCAGTTGCCTTCAAACGAACTGTCGGAAAGAAAGCTGGGTCCCGGCCTACGCCGGGATGACGAAGGGAAAAACAAATGGGTGCAGGCGTCACGCCTGCCCGCCGGAGGCTCTTGCTTCGGTCTGCTCTCGCCTTAGCCGAGCAACGCCCCGAACGAATCGATGTCGATGACCTGCGCGCAGGCGCCGCGCGCCATGGCGAGGAACATCGCATCACCGCGCTCGGTGCGCGCGGTGGCGGCTGACGCGAAGATCGCGGTCGAGACGCCCTGGAACGCGGTGACGCGGTAGTCGTGCCACAGTTGGTCCCAGCCATAGTCGCGGACGCCGTAGCGGCGCAGCTCTTCGAGGTAGAGGGTGAGCAGGTCGCGTTCGTGCTGGCGGCGTTCGTCGCGGGTGATGCCGGCGCCGAGGAAGTAGGAAATGTCGAGCATCCCTGCGGTTACCGACACCGACTGCCAGTCGAGCACGGCGCGCGGCACGGTACCGCCGCGCGCATCGAACAGCATGTTGTCGAGCCGGAAATCGACATGGCCGAGCGTCAGCGGTGCATAGTCACGGCCGAGGAACGCCAGCGCATTGGCGGCATAGCGGTCGGCGACCGCCATGAATTCGGGTTCGAGGATGCCGTCATAGCGGCGGTGGAATTCGGCGATGAAGCCGGGCATGCCGTCGAGGACGACTTGGCCTGAGCCGGCGCGGCTGGCGATCCACAGTATGTCGCGTAAGCCCGCCT
>CALMPZ010000136.1 GCA_937871645.1 uncultured Polymorphobacter sp. | reverse complement strand
GAGCGAAGTAGAGGGACACACCCACGGTTGGGCGTGTCCCTCTACTTCGCTCGGGATGAGCGGGGTTTTGGTATTTCAAACCGGCCAAGGCAGGGGCAAGGCGCTGTGCACCCTCCCCGGCCGAAGCCCCAATCTGCCGCGCTTACGCCGCCCGCGCCGGCTGGCGCGGCTTGATCTCTTCGCCCAGCGCCATCATGTCCTCCAGCGTCGGACGCGTCCAGCCGGTGCCCGGCGCATCGCCGAGCTTGAAGCCGGTGTAGCCCTCACCGGCAACCCGGTCGCAGATTTCGCGATAGACGCCGAGCCCGCCGACATACGGCAGGAAGACGCGCGGCTTGCCCGGCACGTTGGCGCCCATGTACCAGCTGTTGGCCTGCGGATAGAGCGTGCCGGCCGCCAGTTCGTTGACGTGCGTGCTCCATTCGGTTTCGGCCTGCGCGGTCGCTTCGATCGTCGCCTGCTGGTGGCCGGCCATGTATTCCAGCGTGTCGGCGATGAAATCGACATGCTGTTCGATCGACATGATCATGTTGGTCAGCACCGATGGGCTGCCGGGGCCGGTGATCGTGTACAGGTTGGGGAAGCCCGCGACCATCAGCCCGAGATAGGAACGCGGACCATCGGCCCAATGGCTTTTGAGCGTTTCACCGCCGCGGCCGCGGATGTCGATGCGCGCCAGCGCGCCGGTCATCGCATCGAACCCCGTCGCCAGCACGATGCTGTCGAATTCATAATCGCCGCCGCTGGTGCGGATGCCGGTGGGGGTGATGCATTCGATCGGCGCCGCCTTGATGTCGACCAGGCTGACATTGTCGCGGTTGTAGGTCGCGTAATAGTTGGTATCGACGCACAGGCGCTTGGTACCGAACGGATAATCCTTGGGCGTCAGTAGCGCAGCGGTTGCGGGATCCTTGACCAGCTCGCGGATCTTGTCGGCCACAAATTCGGCCGCGACGACATTGGCGACCGGATCGATGGCGGTGTCGGCATAACCGCCCATCACCGTGAAGCCACCGATCTGCCAGCGCTTTTCGAACTCGGCGCGGTGCTGCGCCGGGGTCTCGTCAGCGGTCAGCACTTCGCGCGGTTCGTTCCAGAAGCCGCCGGCGGTGTAACGGCGCTCCGCCCGGTAGCGCGCGCGGTTGACTTCCCAGTCGGCGACCAGTGCCGGATCGAGCGGCTGGTTGTGCGCCGGCACGCTGTAGTTGGGCGTGCGCTGGAACACCGTCAGCTGCCTGGCCTGTTCGGCGATGATCGGGATCGACTGAATCGCCGAAGATCCGGTGCCGATGATGCCCACCCGCTGCCCGGTGAAATCGACGCCTGCGTGCGGCCAGCGCGAGGTGCGGTAGATCGTGCCCTTGAAACTGTCGAGCCCCACGAAATCAACATCGGTCGGCACCGACAGGCAGCCCGTCGCCATCACGACATGGCGGGCGCTGACAGTATCGCCGCGGTCGGTGGTCACCGTCCAGCGGTTGGTCGCTTCGTCGAAGTGCGCGGCGTTGACGCGGGTTTCGAGCTGGATGTCGCGACGCAGGTCGTAGCGGTCGGCGACATGGTTGGCATAGTCGAGCAGCTCGGCCTGCGGCGCATAACGCTCGCTCCAGCGCCATTCGCGTTCAAGCTGTTCATCGAAGCTGAAGCTGTATTCCAGGCTCTGGATATCGACGCGCGCACCCGGATAGCGATTCCAGAACCAGGTGCCGCCGACGCCGTTGCCGGCTTCGAACACCTTGGCGCTCATCCCCAGCCCGCGCAGCCGGTGCAGCA
>CALMPZ010000135.1 GCA_937871645.1 uncultured Polymorphobacter sp. | reverse complement strand
GCGTTCGCCGTGCGCTTCGCCGGCATGGGCGACGTGCGGCAGGTCGAACAATATTACCGGCTCAACAAGGCGCGTGATTTCGCCGAGTGGCAGCAGGTCATGGCGATGCAGGCGGTGCCGGCGACCAACTTCATCTACGCCGACGCCGCCGGCAACATCGGCATGTTCTACAACGCCCGCTTCCCGCAGCGTGCGACCGGTTTCGACTGGAAGGGCGTGCTCCCCGGCGACACGTCAAAGGCAGTGTGGAAATCGTATGTGCCGTTCGCCGGCTACCCGCAGGTCATCAACCCGCCGAGCGGCTGGGTCGCCAATTCGAACAACACGCCGTTCATCGCCACTGCGCCGGGCGACAATCTCGACGCGTCGAAGTTTGCGCCCGAACTCGGCATCGAGACCTTCATCACCAACCGCGCGCTGCGTTTCCAGTCGCTGATTGCCGCCTTGGGCGACGCACCGATCGACCGCGATACGCTGCTCGCGATCAAGTACGACAAGGCCTATGACCGCGCCAGCTGGGCGGGCGAGCGCCAGCGCGAAATCCTCGCGCTCGACTTCAAGGACGCGCCCGATCTCGCCAAGGCGCAGAAGCTGCTGTCGACCTGGGATTTCGTCCAGGACGGGCAGGGTGATGCCGATGCGCTGGCAGCGGTGATGGTCAACTCGGTGTCGATGCTCGCCTATTTCGGCGATGCACTGCCCGACGCGCGCGAAGACTTCACCGCGCAGGTCAAGTTCCTCAACACCGCCTTCGGTCGCCTCGACCCGCCGCTGGCGACCTTGCAGCGCGTTCAGCGCGGCAACGTCGATCTCGGCGTGCTCGGCGGCCCCGAAGTGCTGCGCGCCATCCATTCGCGCCGTGACGAAAAGCTCGGGCGACTGGTCGGGCAGGGTGGCGACAGTTTCATCATGCTTGTCGAATGGGACAGCACGGGTGCAGTCGCTTCGGAAAGCATCGTGCAGTTCGGCGCCGCGACCTCACGCGAAGCTTCGCCGCACTACAACGACCAGGCCAAGCTGTTCGTCGCGGAAAAGCTCAGGCCCAACTGGCTGACCGCCGCGACGCTGGCGCCGCACACGGAAAGCGACCGGCGCCCGTAGCCTATGGCGCCCCCATGCTGGCGGCCAGCAGCGCCGCACTGCGGGCCAGCATGTCGGCGCGCACCGTACTGTCGTCGAGCTGGTGGTCGAGGCCGGGATAGACGATCAGTTCATGGCGTTTGCCGGCGCTGGCGAGCGCGCTGTCCATCAGCTTGCTCTGGCCGATATCGACATTGATGTCCTGATCGCCGTGGAACATCAATACCGGCGCCTGCATCGCGCCGGCATTGCGCGCCGGCGAGCCCGAGATCGTCAGCGGGCCATCGCCGACGAATTCGACAATGCGCTGATAGTTGGTGAAGCGCCGCGAAAAGTCCTTGAGCGCCTGCAGGTCGGTCACCGGCGCAATCGCCACCACCGCCTTGTAGAGCGCGGGCTCGGTAATCGCCGCCTGCAGCGCGGCATAGCCGCCGTAGCTCCAGCCGACGATGGCGGTGCGCTTGGGATCGGCAATGCCTTGTGCCGCGAGCCAGCGCGCGCCGTCGTTGATGTCGCCGATGGCAGTCGGCCACGACTTGAAGCCGTTCTTGACGTAATAGTCCTGCCCATAGCCCGCCGAGCCGCGGTAATTGGGCTGCAGCACGACATAGCCGAGCTGGGCGAAATATTGTGCCAGCCAGTCGAAGCCCCATTGGTCGCGCGCCGAGGGCCCGCCGTGCGGCATGATGATCGCCGGCAGGTTGGTCTTGGCGCCACCAGGCGGCATGGTCACATAGCCGGCGATCTGTGTGCCGTCCTTGGCGGCGAAGGTCACCGGGGCCACCGTCGCCAGCTTGAGATCGGCGAGTTGCGGCCGCAACGCCACGAGTTCGCCAAGCTCCTTGGTCGCGGTGTCGAAGCGGTAGTAGCGACCGGGATCAATGTCCGACCCGGCGAAAATCAGCTTCTTGCTGCCATCCCAGCTTTCATCGAGGACATCGACCGTCGGGCCGCCGGGGAGCGCCTTGGTCAGCGCCGCGCTCAGCTTGCGCAGCGCAGGATCGAAGAATTCGAGCTGATTGCGGTCGGTGACATAGCTTGCCGCCACCGGCCGCCGGAACTTGCCGATGCGCAGCACGCCGTCGATATCGACATGCGGGTGGGCGTAGATCAGCGCATCGGGCGCGCCGCTGCCATTGGCATCGACGGCAAACAGCGCCAGGCGCCCGTCGCGCGGCTTCAGGGCCAGCAGATTGTCGCCGCCGGCATCGAACCCGTCATAGCTGAGGTTGGTGTAGCCATCGAGCGAGCCGACGCCCGCCGCTCGCCAGTCCTTGGAGGTTTTGGTGCGATAGAAATAGCTGATCTCGCCGCTGTAATACCCGGTATTGTTGGTCAAGATCGACGACATCAGCCGCACGGCGCCGTGATTGTCGGTTTCGAAGCCCGCGACATTGGTCTTGCCCGCCTCGACCGTTTCCATGCGTGCGGTGTTGACGTTGACGCGCTGCACGCTGGTGCCCGGATCGACATTGGCGACGCGCGTGCCGGTCGAATTTTCTTCGGCGAGCGCAACCTGCATCAGCACATGTTCAGGGTCATCGGGCAGCCAGTCGATGACATTGCCGCTGGTCTGGATGATGGTGAGCGTGCGGGCGTTGCTGCGGCTGCCGAGCGTCTTGGGATTGCTGCCGTCGGCGTCGATGGCCATGATCCGCGTGAAGCCGAGCTTGTCCTCGATCGCATTGCTGACCCCGTAGAGCAGGCAGATGAGCCGCTTGTCGGTCTTCCACTGGCACCATGCCGGACGGACGGCGTTGTTCTGCGTGCCCAGCACCACCTTGGTCGCACCGCTGGCGATATCGGCGACGACAATCGCGGTGCCGAGCGTGCCCACCGGCGTCAGATAGACGATACGCGCGCCATCGGGCGACAGCTGGACGCCCCAGGCCAGCGGCCGCGCGCCGAACGCCTTGGCAAGCGCCGCGGCATCGGCGGCATGCGCCGCGACGGGCAGAACCAGCAGGACGGTCGCTGCAGCAAAGGCCTTGAGGATACGCATTTTACACTCCCTGTTTGGCGCAAAGTCTCGCGTTGCGGCGCGGCGATTGCAACCACTTGCACATGGGTCGCATCCACAATGGATGCGATTGCGCGCGGTTGCTGCGGCTGGCGCGTTCGACTAGCGTTGCCGCCATGATCAACTGGAACATCGACACCGTCCGCGCCGCCTTTCCGGCGCTTGCCCTTACCGATGACGGGCGCGCGCGCGCCTATTTCGATGCGCCGGCGGGCACGCAGGTGGCAGGCCGCGTCATCAATGCGATGACCCACGCGATGGTCCACGCCTGCGCCAATGACGGCGGGCTGTTCCGCACCAGCATCGCCGCCAGCGCCATCGTCGATGCCGCGCATGACGGCGTCGCGGCGCTGTTCAATGCCGAGCCGGACGAAGTGCTGTTCGGGCTCAACACCACGTCATTGTTCTTCGAATTCGCCGCGATCCTGTCGCGCGACTGGGCGGCGGGCGATGAAATCGTGCTGACGCGGATGGACCATGACGCCAATGTCGCACCGTGGTTGCAGGCCGCTGCCGATAAGGGCGTGACGGTGCGCTGGCTCGAGTTCGATCACGACAGCTTTGAATTCCGCTACGACACGCTGGGCGATATCATCGGGCCGCGCACCCGGCTGGTCGCGGTCGGCCACGCCAGCAACTTCACCGGCACGATCAACGATGTCGCGCGCGTCTGTGCGGCGGCACGCGCCGTCGGGGCCGTCAGTGTTGTCGATGCGGTGCAGTCGGCACCGCATATCGCCATCGACGTCAAGGCGCTGGGCTGCGACCTGCTGTGCGCCAGCGCCTACAAATATTTCGGCCCGCACGCGGCGACGCTGTTTCTGTCGCGCGCGCTGCAGGCCAAGCTGCGGCCGTGGAAGGTGCGCCCGTCGGTGGACGACATGCCGACACGCTTTGCGCCGGGCACGCCGTCGTTCGAGGCGCAGGCCGGCACGCTCGCCGCAATCGAACATTTCGCCTGGCTCGGCAGCAGCTTCGGCGGTGCTGCCGCCGACGCGCCGCTGCGGGCGCGCATCGTGGCGGGTTTCGACGCGGTGACGCGCTACGAAACCGATCTGATGCGCCAGTTCCTCGGCGGCGTGGCGGCGATCCCGGGCTTCAAGCTGTTCGGCATCGGCAACGCCAACCGACTGGCATCGCGCGTGCCGACCTTCACCTTCACCATCGACGGCCATGACGCACCCGATGTGGTCGGCGAACTCGCGGCGCGCAACATCTTCGCGTGGAGCGGCTATTATTACGCGTGGGAGCCAGCGAGCGCGCTTGGCCTGCGCGAAGGTCCGGGCGCCATCCGTATCGGGCTGTCGCACTACAACAGCGCAGCCGAGGTCGATACGCTGCTCGCCGCCTTATCCGATATCGCAGCCGGCTGACGCTGCGGCGAAATGCTGCGCGACAGAAGCGGCAGTTATGCGTATAGGCAATACGCATGACTGACGCTGCACTGCCATTCCGCTTCGCGTTGCCCGTAGCGAGCGAGGACATCGACCATATGGGTCATGTCAACAACGCCGTGTACCTGAAATGGGTGCAGGCGGCGGTGGTCGGCCATTGGGCCAAGCTGGCGACGCCGCAGGAATATGCCGAGCATCTGTGGATCGCGCTGCGCCACGAAATCGACTACCGCAAGCCGGCGTTCGTAGACGACAACATCGTCGCCAATGTCGTGCTCGACAGCGTCCGCGGTGCACGCGCCTGGTACTCGACGTTCATCATGCGCGGCGAAGAAGTCATCGCCGAGGTCAAGTCGACCTGGTGCTGCATTGACGCCGAAACCAAGACGCCGGTGCGCATCGCCCGCGACATCGTCACGCGCTTTTTCGAGCGCTGAGTCTGCACCCGGCAATTTCCCGAACCGTGTTTTCGAACGGTTGTGCATATGAGTTCGATTGCGCGTGACCAGCGCCACGCTCAGCGTCACGACATTCAATTGCCAATGGCGACGATCCAAATCTGCTGCCGCTGCTGAAATCCGACGCGCCATACTTGCGACGGACCCAGAAATCGTCTGCCTGACAGAGGCCTATCTGGACTTCTTCGGGGATGAAGGCTTCGTCATCGAAGCAGACGCCGACTATGGCTATCCGATTACGGCAGGGCGCCGGAAGGTGCTGCTGTGGAGCCGCCAACCATGGTCAATGGTTGACAGCTTTGGGCACGCCAACTTGCCGCCGGGCAGGTTTGTTTGTGGTACAACCCAGACCAGCATTGGTGCGCTCGCTGTCATAGGTGTTTGCATCCCGTGGTCTGCGGCGCACGTGAGTTCCGGCCGCCGGGATCAAACGCTTTGGGCCGAACATCTCGACTATCTGAGCGCAATTGGAACATGGTTGCCAGCGGTCCCGGCTCGGCAAATTGTCCTTGGCGACTTCAACCAGCGCGTGCCGCGCAAGCGACAGCCCGAGATTGCATTCGCCGCGCTTCAGGCTGCGATCCTGTCACGCATGGAAATCGCCACGGCGCACATTGTGTCATCAGTTGGCGAACCCTTGATCGACCATATTTGCCACAGTCGTGACTTGGTGCCGCGAAGTTGTGCGGTGCTTACCAATATCGCCGCCGACGGCAGCGAAATCAGCGATCATGTCGGCGTCAATGTACAGCTGAGTCTGAACATTTCTTAGATTGCAGTCCGCACCGGATGGCCCGACCATGCCGGTTGCCCCATCTGATGGCCGCTGCTACCCAGCCCTTATGGCCATCATCAACATTCCACGCATCGTCCGCGTCGGCGGCGGCGCGCTCGCCGAACTGCCCGCAGCCATGGCGCAACTCGGGCTGTCGCGGCCGTTTGTGGTGACCGACCCGTTCCTTGCCGGCAGCGGCATGGTGGATACATTGCTCGACGTGCTCGGCGCGGCGGGCATGGAGGCGCGGGTGTTCGCGGATACCGTGTCCGACCCGACCAACGCGACCGTCGAGGCGGCGCTGGCGCTGCTGGGCGAGGGCGACCATGATTGCATCATCGGCCTCGGCGGCGGCAGCCCGATCGATACTGCCAAGGCGGTCGGCGCACTGGCGCTTGATCCGCGCCCGGTGCCGTCGCTCAAGGTGCCTGCGGTCAATGATCTGCCCGGCTTGCCGGTGATCGCCGTGCCGACGACGGCAGGGACCGGGGCCGAAGCCACGCGCGTCATCGTCATCACCGACGAGGCGACGTCGGAAAAGATGCTGTGCATGGGGCTGGCGTTCCTGCCGGTCATCGCCATCGTCGATTTCGAACTGACGATGGGGAAGCCGCGCCGGTTGACCGCCGACACTGGTATCGACTCACTGACGCACGCGATCGAGGCCTATGTCTCGAAGCGCGCCAACCCGTTTGCCGATGCACTGGCGCTTTCGGCCATGCGGCTGATCACCCCCAACATCCGCCGCGCCTGTTCGCACCCGGACGACCGCGCCGCGCGCGAGGCGATGATGGTCGGCGCGCACCATGCCGGGATTGCGTTTTCGAACGCCTCGGTGGCGCTGGTGCACGGCATGAGCCGGCCGATCGGTGCGTTCTTCCATGTTCCGCACGGGCTGTCGAACGCCATGCTGTTGCCTGCGGTTACGGCGTTTTCAGCACCTGCGGCGCGGCAGCGCTACGCCGAATGTGCGCGCATGATGGGGCTGGCAGACGCGGCGGAGAGCGACCAGTCGGCGGTCGGGCGGCTGGTCGAGGCGCTCGAAGTGCTCAACGCCGATCTCGAGGTGCCGACGCCGGCGATGTTCGGCATCGCGCGCGAGGCGTTCCACGCGCTAATCCCGACGATGGCGGAACAGGCGCTGGCGTCGGGGTCGCCGGCGAACAACCCGCGTGTGCCTGAAAAGCACGAAATCGAAGCGCT
>CALMPZ010000134.1 GCA_937871645.1 uncultured Polymorphobacter sp. | reverse complement strand
CGGACATCGAGCGATTCAAGCGCACCCGCGACGGGGGCCGCGACATAGATCGCTTCGCCCTCGACATAGCCGAGCCAGCCTTCGCTGACCGCCGGACGCTGGCTGAACAATGCCCAGATCGCCAACGCCAGCCCCGCGACGGCAATGATGGCGAGGATCGGCTTGAGGCGCGACAACAGCATGGGACGACTCCACTTCCGCGCCTGTGTAGCAGGGACTAGCCTTGCGTTTTAGCCTTGTTCGCGCGCGCGTCGGCGACGGCCTTGGCGAGCACGTCATAGCCGACGGCGCCACTCAAAATCTGGTCGCCGACGACATAGCTCGGCGTGCCGGTCAGCCCGAGCGCGCGGCCGAGTTCGAGGTTCTTGTCGATCTCGGCCTTGACCGCGCCCGACTGCATCGCCTTGGCGGTGGCGACTTCGTTGAGGCCGCTGGCGCGCACCATCGCGATGATGCGTTCATGCGTCGGCCGCGCGGCAGTATCGAACATCGCGTTGTTGAACGCGACATAGCGGTTCTGCTGGGCGGCCGCGAGGCTGGCGGCGGCGGCTTCGTCCGACGCCGGCCCGAGCACCGGAAAGTCGCGGTAGACGACGCGCAGGTTCTTGTCGCTGGCGATCAGCCGGGTGACGTCGGCATGGCCGGCGCGGCAATACGGGCAGGCATAGTCGAAGAACACCACCAGCGTCGTGTCGCCGTTGGGGTTGCCCGCCATGGCGCCGGCGAACGGCTTTTCGATTTCGGCGCGGTTGCTGGCGAGCAGCTTGCCGACTTCGCGCGCCTGCATGCCGTTGATGGCTTCGGGAATGATTTCGGGGTGCGTCAGGATATAGTCGCGGACAATGGCTTCGATCGCGGCGCGCTCGGCGGGCGAATATTGCGTGGCCGGCGAACTGGCGGCGCCATTGGCGCTACCTGACGCGAAGATACCGACGCTGAGTGCTGCAACCGCCACACCGACAAGCAGCATCTTGCTGCGTTCCGAATTGAACATCTTCACGGAAAAATCCCTATCGTCGAACCGGCGCTTGCCCGGCTAGCACTTCTTCTTGTTACCTTCGCAGGCGCTTGCCAAGGCAATATCCTGCGCGCGAATCCAGTCGGCGCTGCCGCGCGGCAGGCCGGCAAGCGCGATGCGGGCATTGATGGCGGCACCCTTGCGGTTGCCCTCCATAGAGTAGCGCTCTGCCGACGCCAATGCCGCGCGTGGCGTATCGCCTTCGCGGTCATAAATGACGCCGAGCTGGTACCAGGCGAACGGATTTTCCTGGTCGCGGGCGATCGCCGCCTTGAGCAGCGGCTTGGCTTCGGCAAGGTCGGCGGGCATTTCTGTCGAAATCAGCGCATGGCCGAGCAGGGTCGCGATAAGCGGCTCGTTCGGCGCGTTGGCGACGGCGCGGCGCAGCACCGGAATGGCTTCCTTGTTGCGCCCTGATTCGAGCAGGATCTGGCCCTTGAGTTCAAGGAAATACGGATCGTCGGGCGCGCCGGCGAGCAGCTTGTCGACTTCACCGATCGCCGCATCGGGATAGGCCGAACGCTGCCATGCATAGGCGCGCGCGTAATGCGCCTGTACGCTCTTGTCGCTCGCCGGGAACATCGCCAGCGTGCGCTTGGGCTCCTCGATATAGCCGATGAGCTTGCCCTTGATGCGCAGGAACCGCGCCTGCTGCGTCGGGTTGGGCGGCTTTTGCCAGTACGGCGACTTGGCATAGACATCGCCCAGCGCCGCGATGCGCTCGCCCGAAAGCGGGTGGGTGCGATTGTACGAATTGGTCTGCGGGATCGCCAGCCGGTACTCCTGGTTCGCCAGCTTGCCGAAAAACTCAAGCGAGCCCTGGCCCGACAGCTGCGACGCCAGCAGATATTCGGCACCGGCCTGATCGGCGCGGCTTTCCTGATCGCGGTTGAACGACAGATAGTTCGACTGCGCCACCGACTGCCCCATGCCGAGGATCGCCATCCCGGCTTCGCCCGCACCCAGCGCCATCGCCGCGCCCGCCGCAATCAGCGACAGGATCGAGATGCTGGTGGCGGGGCCTGTGCCTTCGCCCGAACGGACGTTATGGCCGCCGGCGACATGGCCGAGTTCGTGCGCGATGACGCCTTGCAGCTGGTTGACGTTGTCGGTGACCTGGATCAGCCCGGAGTGGATGAAGACATTCTGCCCGCAGCAGACAAAGGCATTGATGCTCGGGTCGCCGACAAGGATGAACTGCACCGATTTGGGATCGAGCTTGGCGGCGACCACCATCGGCTTCGATATGTCGCGGAAGAACGCCTCGGTTTCGGCGTCGCGCAGCACGTTGATCGATTGCGCCAGCACCGGCTGGACGAGCAGCAGCGATACCGCGCACGCGGTCACCAGTCTTCCTGCGAGGCGCGACGTCAAACCCATATCGCGGCTATTCGTCCTTTTACGCTGAACCGTGCGTGAAGACGGCGCCGCTGCCGCACCGGCAATGCCGGGGGCTGCGACGCCGTATTCAGAAGGCGCGCCAATCAGTGGCCGGCCAAACAGGCGCCGGCCATCAGTCGCCGAACGTCCGCTGCCACCAGCCCTTGCGCGGCGGGCCGGCATCGGCGGGCTCGTCGGCCGCATCGGCGGCGGCGACATCGGCCGCAACGGTTTCGGGGACGGCGGCTTCAGCGGCTGCAACTTCGGCGACAGGCGCTTCCGGCGCGGCATCGGCGGGTGCTGCAGCACTTTCGCCGGCGACCACCGGCTCGGCGGTCGCGGCACTGGACTTGGCCGAACGACGGCGCGCCGGCTTGGCAGCCGGTGCCGCTTCGGCCATCACTTCGGCAGCTTCGACTTCGACTTCGACCGCGGCTTCCACTGCCGGTTCGACAGCTTCGACGGCCTTGCTGCGGCCGCCGCGGCGGCGTGCCGGCTTGACTGCCGGAGCTTCGGCGGCGACTTCGACAACTGCTTCGACCTCGACCGCTTCGACGACTTCGGCGCCGTCGACCGGTGCAGCGGCCTTGCGGGCGCGACCACGGCGCTTGGGCTTTTCGGCCGGTGCTTCGGCAGCCACTTCGGCTTCGGGGGCGACGCCGTCGCTGGCTTCGCCGATATCGGCGGCCATTTCGGTTGCGACCGGCGCATCACCACGACGGCCACCACGGCGACCGCGACGGCGCTTGCGCGGGCCGTCGCCGTCAGCGGGTGCGGCGTCGGTCGGCGCGGCAGCGACAGCCTCGCCGTCTTCACCGGTTTCGCTGGTAGCGACATCACCGGCCGGCGTCGCATCGCGACGGCCACCACGGCGGCGGCGGCGGCGACGACGGCCACCCGGTTCGCCTTCGCTTTCGCGCGGGCGCGGCTCGCGGCCTTCGGCGCGCGCGGTTTCGGCTTCGATGCGGTCTTCCTCATCGTCCTCGGCGCGGTCGCGGGCGTCGTCGTCATCGTCCTCGACATCGTCGATTTCGGGTTCGTCTTCCTCGTCGACGATCACCGTGACCGGCGGCAGTGCGCTGACCACGACCTGCTTGGCCGGCGGCGGGCCGGCAGCATCGAGCGTGAAATTGGGCGCCATCAGCTCGCCGTCGGGGATGACTTCGATGCCGATGCCGTAGCGTTGTTCAAGCTCGGCGAGTTCGGCGCGCTTGCGGTTGAGCACATAGATCGCGACTTCGACGCTGGCGCGCAGCGTGAATTCGCTGGCGCGGCCCTTGAGCGCTTCGGCTTCGAGCGTGCGGAGTGCGGCAAGCGCTGCCGACGGAATCGCGCGGACATAGCCCGACCCGTCGCACATCGGGCAGATGTGCGTCGAAGCTTCGAGCACGCCGGTACGCAGCCGCTGGCGGCTCATTTCCATCAGGCCGAAGCTGCTGATCCGGCCGAGCTGGATGCGCGCGCGGTCGTGGCGCAGCGCGTCCTTCATCGCGCGTTCGACGCGTCGGTTGTTGCCGCTGACTTCCATGTCGATGAAGTCGATGACCACCAGGCCCGCCATGTCGCGCAGCCGCAGCTGGCGGCCGATTTCCTCGGCGGCTTCCATGTTGGTCTTGTAGGCGGTTTCCTCGATATTGTGTTCGCGCGTCGAGCGCCCCGAGTTGATGTCGATGGAGACCAAAGCCTCGGTCGGGTTGATGACGATATAGCCGCCCGAACGCAGCTGGACGACGGGCTGGTACATCGCTTCAAGCTGGCCTTCGACGCCGAAGCGCTGGAACAGCGGCACCGGGTCGGTGTATTGCACGACCTTTGCTGCGTGTGTCGGCATCAGCATCTTCATGAAGGTGTGCGCGGCCTCATAGCCCTCGGCACCTTCGACCAGGACCTGCTCGATATCCTTGCCGTAAACGTCGCGGATGGCGCGCTTGATGAGGTCGGAGTCCTGATGGACGAGGCACGGTGCGGTGCTTGACAGCGTGGTTTCGCGGATTTCGTCCCACAGCCGCGTCAGATAATCGAAGTCGCGCTTGATTTCGGTCTTCGAACGCTTGAGCCCGGCGGTGCGGACGATGGCGCCCATGCCGTTGGGCAGCTTGAGGTCGGCCATCACCTGCTTGAGGCGCTTGCGGTCCGACAGGTTCGAAATCTTGCGGCTGATGCCACCGCCGTGCGCGGTGTTGGGCATCAGCACGCAGTAGCGGCCTGCGAGGCTGAGATAGGTGGTCAGCGCCGCGCCCTTGTTGCCGCGTTCTTCCTTGACGACCTGGATCAGCAGCACCTGGCGGCGCTGGATGACTTCCTGAATCTTGTAGCGGCGGCGCAGCGCCTGGCGCTTGCGGCGCAGCGCGTCGGTGTCGTCGCCGTGGCCGCCCGATTCGGCGATTTCTTCACCGTCTTCGCCGGTTTCTTCGCCCGTGGCTTCGGCGTCGTCATGGCTGTCGTCATGCGCCAGCGCCTGTTCTTCGCGCAGCAGCGCTTCGCGGTCTTCACGCGGGATCTGGTAGTAATCCGGGTGGATTTCGCTGAACGCCAGAAAGCCGTGGCGGTTGCCGCCATATTCGACGAACGCCGCCTGCAGCGACGGTTCGACGCGGGTTACGCGGGCGAGATAGATGTTGCCCTTGAGCTGCTTGCGATCGGCGGCTTCAAAGTCGAATTCTTCAATACGGTTTCCGTTGACGACGGCGACGCGGGTTTCTTCCGGGTGGCGGGCGTCGATCAGCATACGCTGTGACATTGATGTGCTCCATGGCGCTGCCAGGCACGCTGGCCGATCCGGCCGGCGCGCAGGCGCGCGAATTTGGGGCCGGCGCGTGCAACAGCACGGTGCGGCCCGGGGTTTGGGTAAAACGCGGCATGGTCACCATGGCAATGTGCTTCGACCGCAACAGCGGGCCGGCCCGAAGGGCGGTCCTTGCTGTGCTGGTGTGAATCGAAAACATGGCGGCCTAACTATGATGCTGCGAACGACCACGGACGAAAATCCGGCTGGCCGTTGCGGCGAACGATATCTGCGAAGTGCCCGACGCTGGATTGGGTAGGCGTTTGAGATGGCAGGCAAAATCGCCGGGCCTTAAACTCGAACTTTCCCCAGTGGCGCGGGCGCCTCTAGAAACGGCCCGTCACCGGTGTGCGTAAAACGCGTCGGTACGGAGCCATCGGGGACTTGCTAGCATCCTTATGCGACCCCGACAACATAAAGCATTGCAATAGCGTTGCAGTGCTGCGCTGCCACTGGCGGCAGTGCACCGCTTGTCGGCGCGGCTGGCGACCGGTAACGCTCGCTGCCGATGCTGTCACGCCTTGCCCTTTTGCTGTTGTTACTGGCCGGTGTTCCTGCGGCTGCCGCTCAACTGCGCGGCATCGAAATCGGCGGTGGTGCCCGGCCCGAAATCGCCGTGGTGCTCGACGGGCCGGTCGCTGCGCCCAAGAGCTTCGTGCTCGATAGTCCGCTGCGATTGATCGTTGATTTCGACGGGGTCGCGCCGGTGCGCCGCAGCGTCGACGGCGGCGGCGTGGTGATGCGCGTCCGCGCCGGCCAGTTCGATCCGCAAACCGTGCGGCTGGTGATCGAGCTGTCGCGGCCGATGACGTTCATCGCCGCGCGCCAGGCCGCCGACGGGCGGCTGCTGCTGCAACTGGCCCCGGTGTCGCGTGCGCAGTTCGACGCGCGGCTCGGCAAACCGCGCGTTGTCGTGGCGCCGTTCATCACCGCCGGCAAAGCCGCCGCTGCTACCGCCGATTTCGACTTGCCCGCCGATGCCTTTGGCGCCGCGCCACCGGTGCCCGCAGCCGAAACCGCCAAGGCCGAGGTGCCACCACCCGAAACCCCCGCACCGCGTCCGCGCAGCGGCAAGCTGCCGGTGGTGATGATCGACGCCGGGCATGGCGGCAAAGACGTCGGCGCGACGCCCGCCGAAGGCGACGGCGTCCCCGTCGGCCGCTACGAAAAGGACATCACGCTGGCGATTGCCCGCGCCACCGCGGCAGCACTCAACAACGGCGGCCAGGTGCGCGCGCTGCTGACCCGCAACGATGACCGCTTCATCCCGCTCGGCGGCCGCATCGCCATCGCCCGGCGCGCCAAGGCCGATCTGTTCATCTCGATCCACGCCGACAGCGCCCCCAACATTCTGGCGCGCGGTGCCAGCGTCTATACGCTGTCCGAAACTGCGTCGGATGCGGTGGCGGCGCGGCTGGCGGCGCGCGAAAACCAGGCCGACATCATCGCCGGCGTCAATCTGGGGGTCGAAGCGCCCGGCGTCGGCGACATCATGATCGACCTGGCGCGGCGCGACACGCTCAACCGCTCGGTGGCGTTTGCCGAAACGCTGCAGCGCAGCCTCGAATCGCGCATCGGCTTTCGCGGCGAGTTCCACCATTTTGCCGGCTTTTACGTGCTCAAGGCGCCCGATGTGCCGTCGGTGCTGCTCGAAACCGGCTATGTCTCGAATGTCGAGGATGCGCGGCTGCTGTTTTCGCCCGAAGGCCAGGCCGCCATCGCGCAAGGTATCGTGCAGGCGGTCGAGAC
>CALMPZ010000133.1 GCA_937871645.1 uncultured Polymorphobacter sp. | reverse complement strand
CGTTCGACGATGCCGATGACGCGCTGGCCATCGCCAACAACTCGGACTTCGGGCTGGCGGGCTATGTCTGGACGCGCTCGCAGGACACCGCGCACTACATGAGCCACCGCATGCAAACCGGCATGATCTGGATAAATTCCGGCTTCGATCGCGATCTGCGCCAGCCGTTCGGCGGCATGAAGAACAGCGGCGTCGGCCGCGAAGGCGGCAACCTCAGCCGCGAATTCTTCACGACGACGCGCTTCGCTTCGTTCCCGCTGACACCGCGCCAATAAGGAAATCGACCATGCATGTTTTGGAAGGTGAACGCTTCGAACAGCGCCGCATCCAGTTCGAAGGCCGCCCCGAATGGGTGACGGTCGAAGGTGACGAACTGCGGCTGATGGACGGGCGGCGCGTCGCCGAGGCGGCGGCGGTGTATCTGCCGCCGTGCGACCCGACGAAGATCATCTGCATCCACCTCAACTACGATTCGCGGCGCGTCGAATTCCGCGCCCCCGATCTGGTGACGCCGACCTATTTCCAGAAGCCGACGACGGCGCTCAACGCGCACCGCGGCATGCTCAACCGGCCGGCGAACACGCAATACCTCAACTATGAAGGTGAAATCGCCGCGATCATCGGCCGCCCGATGAAGAACGTCGCGCCCGCAGACACCTGGCACTATATCGCCGGCTTCGCGCCCGCCAATGATGTCGGCAGCCAGGATTTCCGCGACACCGACGCCGGCGGCATGCTGCGCGTCAAGGGCATGGACGGCTTCTGCCCCGTCGGCCCCGGCATCGTCCGCGGCGTCGATGTGCGTCAGTCGACGCTGCGCACCATCCTCAACGGCAAGGTCGTGCAGGAAGACGAAGTCGCCAACATGACCTTCGGGATCGACTATCAACTCGCCGACCTGTGCCGCCACATCACGCTGCTGCCCGGCGACATCGTGCTCACCGGCACGCCCGCCAACTCGCGGCCGATGCAGCCCGGCGATGTCGTCGAAGTCGAAGTCACCGGTCTCGGCCGGCTGACCAACCGCGTCGCCGACATTCCGGCGCCCGCGCACGATGTCGGCCACCAGCCGACCGACACCGATGCCGTGCGCCGCGTCGCATTGGGCGGCGCGTGGTGGAAAGAGCAGGACGCGCTGAAGCGTCCGTAAATTGGGGAGTCCGGCGCCATGACCGCCTATGCCATCGAAACCAACCTGCTCGATCCCGACATCTTTCCGCAGGCCAAGGGCCCGCCGCACAGCCTGTTCGCGCAGTGGCGCGACACGGACCCGGTGCACTGGAACCCGGTCAACCCGAGCTATGCCGCCGACGTGCCGTTCGCGAGCATCCGCAAGGGTTTCTGGGTACTGACGCGCTACGCCGACGTGTCCGAAGTGTCGCGCGACCAGAAACGCTTCAGCTCGTACGACGAAGGCTTCGTCATATGGGACATGGATGACGAGGAACTGGTGCGCCAGCGCGCCAACTTCATGGGGATGCAGCCCGAAGCCCATATGGCGGTGCGCCGCGTGCTCAACGGGCCGTTCGCGCCCAACGCCATGCGCGCGCTGACCCCGAAGATCGACGGCCTCGCCGCCGAAATCGTCGATTCGGTCGCCGCCAAGGGCAAGTGCGAGTTCGTCTTCGACGTCGCCAGCAAGCTGCCGGTCTATACCTTCTGCGAACTGATGGGCATTCCCGAAAGCTACCGCGACGCCGTGGTCGAATATGGCAATGCGCTGGCCGACGTCGAAACCCGCACCGCGCGCACCGTCGATCCGATCGTGCCGCTGTTCGCGATCTGCGAGGAAATCTGCGCGCAGAAGCGCGCAAACCCTGACACATCGCTGATCAGCACGCTGGTCCACGACACGACGCTCGGGCTCGAACAGCTCCACATCAACATGTTCTTCATGGTGTTCGCGATTGCCGGCCACGAAACCACGCGTAGCACCGCGGCGCACTTCATCTACCTGATGAACCAGTTTCCCGACCAGTTTGCACTGCTGCGCAGCGACGTCGACAAGCACCTCGACAACGCCATCGAGGAAGTGCTGCGCTACACCTCGACCACCACCAACTTCCGCCGCACCGCGACCTGCGACACCGAAGTCGGCGGTTTCAAGGTCAAGAAGGGCGACAAGATCTATCTGTCCTACGCCGCCGCCAACCGCGACCCGGCGGTGTTCGAAAACCCCGATGCGTTCGACATCACCCGCGCCAATGCCAACCGTCATCTGTCATTCGGCGTCGGCCCGCACCTGTGCCTCGGCGCCCGCCTCGCGCGGCTCGAACTCCACGCGCTGCTCCGGCAGATCGTCACGCGCATCCCCGACATCCACCTTGCCGGTGAACCCGAATGGCTGCGCTCGATCTGGTTCAACGCCATCGTCCGCATGCCGGTGGCGTTCAGGCCTGAATAGCGGCAGGATGCCCGGATCGACCAACTTCGCATGTGATTTGCACTTGATGCGACCAGCCAGTTACGCCTCGACGGGGCGCGGCGGAGCTTGGCCCGAACTGCATCGCGTTGCCGCAGGATTTGTCAACGGTGGAAGACTGCCGGGCGCTCTCGGCGCAGTTCGTCGAACATGAACCCCGGCTCGACATTCTGCTCAACAATGCCGGGGCCACCTGAGGCCCACTGTTCGAGGATTTCCCCGAAAGCGGCCGGGACAAGGTGATGGACCTCAACGTCAAGTCGCCATTCTTCCTGATGCAGGCATGGTGCGAAGTGGAACAAGACAGCGGGCTCTATGACCACATGCAAGGTCATCAATGTTCTCGCTGAAGTCCTGACTTCGTGCGCTGGGCCGGCCAGCAGCCAGCGCAGATCGACTGGTGACTGATGTAGCCCGCTGTTCTCAACTTCGGGTTGGGTCAACGGCCCGGATCGCCGCCCGATCAATATACCCATTGCAGTCGGGTCAGGACCGTGTCGGTCACGCCTTGCACGCCGAAGCGGTCGAGCCACACACGCCCGGCGACCACCCCGAGTTTCCATTGCGTCGTCGCCCACCAGTTGAGCCCGAGGTCGACGCGCTGGTAGCGTCCGCCCTGAATGGCGCCACTGTCGAGATCGACCATCGAATAGCGCGCCACCAGCTCGGGCGCGCCCCAGCGACCCTTGGGCTCAAGACGGCCGGCGGTGCCGGTGGTGCGGTTGTACGGTCGGAACTCGCCGGTCAGCACCCAGCTGCCCAGGATGTAGAAGCCGCGGAAGTTGACCTTGCCGGAGTCGACAGCGTCGACGCGCGCGACGACATATTCGGACTGGACCGACCAGCCGCCGACGTTGCTGTACAGCGCCTCGAGGCCGAAATGATTGGCGCCGTTCACCGCGAAATCGCCGGTATCGACATAATAGTCGGCGACATCGCTGCCCGGCTTGGCGCGGTAGCGCGCGGCGGTGTCGGACCCCGAATGCAGCAGCGACGCGCCGAGGTGGAGGTAGCCGTTGCCGTTGCCCGGCGCGCCCCAGACCAGCGCCGTGCCGCGCGCCGCGAAGCCGAAGCTGCCACCGGCGGACTCGGCCTGATCCTTGTACGCTGCGATCGACCCGGTCATGCGCTTGTCGGCACCGAACACGTGGATGATCATCACGCCGGGATTGCGCGGTGCCGCGAACGGGCTCATCGTCCGCTCGCTTTGGGGCATCTTGACGAAGCTGCCGACGACTTCGTACGAAAA
>CALMPZ010000132.1 GCA_937871645.1 uncultured Polymorphobacter sp. | reverse complement strand
TTTCGGCATCACGCCGACGCGCTCGGCGGCGTGGCGCGCCAGCGCGATGTTGCCGACGCTGAGCGCGCCGACGCCGAGGTTGCCCGAACGCACCGAATGCCAGACCATTCCGATTTCAAAGTGTCGCGGCATGCCATTCGCTCGATCAGGGAATTGATTGGTCAGTGACCCGGGCAGGCCCCGTTGGACTTACGCGGCAGGTCGGAGCAGCGCCAGTGCAGGGCAGGTGCAGCATGATCGCTGCACCTGCCCTGATCGTGTCACACTAATTCGACGGTGCCGCGGTTGCCGGTGCGTTGCTTGCCGCGGCGGCACCGGCTGCTGGCACGGCACCGGCCGGCGCGGTGCCGACCACCGGGGTGGCGCCTCCCGCCGTGGTGCCCTTGCTTGCGGTTGCGGCGGGCTCATAGCCCTTGGCGTAGACGATCTTGCCCTTTTCCTCGGCCTTGATCTTCTTAAGCTCGTCGCCGAGCGCCTTTTGCACGGCCTCGCGCTGCAGAATCGGCTGCGCCACCGCGACGGCCTTGGGACCAGTGAACGGCGCCGATGCAACGTTGGTCACCAGGTTGATATAGACGATCGGCGCCGGCGCGCCGCGCGGCTGATCGGCGAACATGAAGACTTCGCTGGGGTCGCGCGCCAGGATCTGGCTGATGGCGGTCGCCAGCTGCGGCGCCGCCGTCATCGTGTCGACGGTGGCGGGCAGGCGGCGGAATTCGACATTCGCAGCGGTCAGCACGCGCTCGACATCCGCCATCGTCTTGGCCTCCTGCAGGCCGATAGACGCGATGTTGGCCGGACGCAGGAACTGGATCTGGTCGATCGTGTAGATCTTGCGGTCGCCAAACTGCAAGGGATGTGCGGCGATGTATTTCTCGGCGGCTTCGGGGGTCACAGTCGGCACCTTCGCGGCGATGCTGCCCTGCAGCGCCTGCACCAGCAAGCCGTCATCGACGCGACGCTTTTCCATCAGAAACTGCGGGCTCTTGTCGAGCCCGCGCTCGGTGGCGACATCGGCGAGCATGCGGCGTTCGACAATGCGTTCGAGCGCAGCCTGTTCGATCATCTTGCGCGGCACTTCGGGCGGGGCCTGCGCCAGCGCGATTTCGGAGTTGAGTTCGGTGGTGGTGATGTCGGTGCCATCAACCGTAGCGACAACCTGGCCCTTGGGCAGCTCGTCCGTCTTGTCGCAACCGGCGATCAGTGCCGACAATGCAATTCCGACAATCAGTGCCGATTTAGAAAACTGTTTCATAGTTCCTCCAGAACAAGCCGGCATTTGGCAGACAATGCGCCGCATCCCGAACCAGCATCCATAGCTTAGCCGAAATCAGATTGCTGCAACACAAATAGAGTGAAGGCGCACAATCAGAAGGGACGACCAAACAGTGCCTTGGTCATGACCTTGGCCTTTTCGGGCTGGCGGCGCATCAGGCGCCGGCCGATCATCGCCAGCGAAATGCCCCAGTGCACCGGCAGCAACAACGGCTGGCGCCGCTTCACGAACGCCAGGCGCGAGCGCATCAGATAGTATTCGGCGGTCGGGCTGCGCTGGCCGGCGGTGGCGCTCGACCCGATCGAATGGCCTTCCTTGTGATAGACGATCGCCCCGTGGGCGAACGCAATCTCGAAGCGGTCGTTGTTACGATAGGCCCAGTCGATTTCCTCGAAATACAGGAAATAGCTTTCTTCCATCAACCCGACGACTTCGATGAAGCGCCGCGATACGCCGAGCGACGCGCCGAGCACGAAATCGGTGTCGCGCGCAACCTTCGCCGGGTCGAACGGCATGGTGATCGGCTGGCCGCGGCCGATGCCCTGCGACGTCCCCGACAACGCGCTGAAGCGGCTGCCGTTGAGTGCCTGTATTTCGTTCGGGCGGTGATAATAGCGCACCACCGTGCCGCACATGCCGACGCGATGCGTGGCGTCCATCCGCGTTACCAGCGCATTTGCCGCGCCGGTTTCGATGACGGTGTCATTGTTCAGCAGCCAGAAATAGTCGAGCGACGGGTCGCGCAACAGGTGGCGCAGGCCAAGGTTGTTGCCCGCCGCAAAGCCGAGATTGCCGCCGCCGTCGACCAGCGTCAGCAGCGCGCTGCCGGGGTCGGTTTCGGGGGCCTGCTGCGCATCGAGCGCGATACAGGCGAAGGGCTTGGGGATCGGCGGCGTCGAAAACCGCGTCATCGCCGGCGACACCGCGGCAGCTTCGACATCGCCCTGCGCCCAGGCGGCGATCTTCGCCAGCGAATCGTTGGTCGAACCATTGTCGACGACCACCACGCGAACCGGAATGCTGCTGCGGAAGATCGATTCGAGGCACTCGATTGTGTCCTCCCAGCGGTTCCAGTTGACCAGGACGATGCCCAGCCGCGGGGTGCCGCGTGCAACGATGTTATTCATGATTGGCGATTCCAGAATAGGGCTCCCGATTGCGCCGGCGAGCGTGCGACTCTACTCATTTCAACAAAGCGATACCAACGTGTCCGTACCAGCAAAGTCAGTCCCCGCATGCGATTGCCGAACCCGGATAGCCGACGCGACGTGAACATGCGAGCACCATGCACGAAAATTGACCCCAGCACAGCAATGCTGATCAGGTGCCAGCGCAGCATCGACCGGTTGTTTTCGCGGTGCAGGTAGAATTCGTGGCTGATGTGGCGCTGCCATTTGCTGGCCAGGCCGGAAAAATCCTTGCGCGCCGGGTGAGAGACCAGCATCGACGGAATGTAGCGCGTGACAAAACCCATGCGGTGCGCGCGCTGGCCCCAGTCCATGTCTTCGGCGATCTCGATGCCCGCGAACGCACCGACCTGTTTATGGACGGCAGCCCCCATGGCAAGGTTGCCAGTGCCTGAAAAATGCCGCGTCTTGATGTAGAATTGCTGGCGGAACGCGAACACCGCTTCATAGGCTTCG
>CALMPZ010000131.1 GCA_937871645.1 uncultured Polymorphobacter sp. | reverse complement strand
CAAGCGCACTGCCGGACAGAAGACTGGGTCCCGGCCTTCGCCGGGATGACGAAAGAAGGAGTCGGGTGCAGGGCTCAGCCCTGCCCGCCGGAGGCCCTAAACTGCGTGCGACTCGCATCTTCCGCCCGAATTGCCTATGCAGCGCCGCATGGCACGCACGCTCCCCGAACCGCCGAAGATCGGCATTGTTTCACTCGGCTGTCCGAAGGCGCTGGTCGATAGCGAGCGGATTCTGACGCAGCTGCGGCGTGACGGCTATCAGATGTCGCCGTCATATGACGGCGCCGATGTGGTGCTGGTCAATACGTGCGGGTTTCTGGATAGCGCCAAGGCCGAGAGCCTTGAGGCGATTGGCGAGGCGATTGCCGAGAATGGCCGCGTCATCGTGACGGGGTGCCTGGGGCATGAGGCGGAGATGATCCGCGCGCGCTTCCCCAAGGTGCTCGCGGTGACCGGGCCGCAGCAATATGAGCAGGTGGTAACGGCGGTGCACGACGCCGCGCCGTTTACGCCGAGCGCTTTTCTCGATCTGGTGCCTGAGTCGGGGCTGAAGCTGACGCCGCGGCATTACAGCTATCTGAAGATTTCGGAGGGCTGCAATCATAGCTGCAAGTTCTGCATCATCCCTGATTTGCGCGGGAAGTTGGTCAGCCGGCCGGCGAATGCGGTGGTGCGCGAGGCGCAGAAGCTTGTCGAGGCCGGCACGCGCGAGTTGCTGGTGATTTCGCAGGATACGTCAGCCTATGGCGTCGATATCGGCCACGCCGAATCGGTTCTCAACGGCCAGACCATCCGCGCGCATGTCGCCGATCTGTCGCGCGCGCTCGGTGAGACCGGGGCGTGGGTGCGGCTGCACTATATCTACCCCTATCCGCACGTCGATTCGCTGATTCCGCTGATGGCCGAGGGGCTGGTGCTGCCGTATCTCGATATTCCGTTCCAGCATGCATCCCCCAGCGTGTTGAAGGCGATGCGGCGCCCGGCGAACGAGGCGAAGGTTTTGGAGCGCATCGGCCG
The DNA here is from genome assembly GCA_937871645.1 of uncultured Polymorphobacter sp. Classification (GTDB taxonomy): domain Bacteria; phylum Pseudomonadota; class Alphaproteobacteria; order Sphingomonadales; family Sphingomonadaceae; genus Polymorphobacter_A. The sequence continues at coordinate 895 of CALMPZ010000131.1, read as the reverse complement.
CTGGCGCCGCGACGTGCCCGATCTGGCGCTGCGCTCGACGTTCATCGTCGGCTTCCCCGGCGAGACCGATGCCGACTTCGACTATCTGCTCGAGTGGCTCGAAGAGGCGCAACTCGACCGCGTCGGCTGCTTCAAATACGAGGCGGTCGCGGGGGCAGCGGCGAATGCATTGCCGAACCATGTCCCCGAAGAGGTCAAGGAGGAGCGCTGGCACCGTTTCATGGCGGCGAGCGCGCGGATTTCTGCAGCGAAACTGGCGGCGAAGGTCGGGCGCACGCTCGATGTGATCATCGACGAGGTTGACGGCGACGGCGGTGCCACCGGGCGGTCGAAGGCCGACGCCCCCGAAATCGACGGGCAGGTGCTGTTGCGCGACGCGGTCGGGCTGACGGTGGGCGACATTGTCAGCGTGCGTATCGAGGACGCCGACGAAACCGATTTGTTCGGGGTGCAGGCATGACCGAATTCGCCAATCTCCTGCTGCATGACGGTGGCCAGCCCGCCAAGCGGCTGACGTTGGTGACGACCGACAGCTTCGACGCCTGGCTGAACACACAGGCCGAGCGCGTGCGGGCGCATGTCGCGGCGACGCGCTTTGCCGGCAAGGCGGCGACGCTGGTGGTGGTGCCGGGTGACGGCGTCGACTGGGACGCGGTGGTGGGGGTTCCAAACGGCGACCTCGGGCCATGGGATCTGGCGCATGCCGCGACGGGGCTGCCGGCGGGGACATACCGGGTTGATGGCGCGACCGGTTTGGCCGGGCTGGGCTGGCTGATGGCACAGCACCGGTTTGACCGCTACCGCTCGGCGCCCGAGCCCGAGGGCGCACGCGTGCTGCTGGTTGCGGGTGATGCGACCGAAACGGTGCGGCTGGCCGAAGCGACCGCACTGGTGC
>CALMPZ010000130.1 GCA_937871645.1 uncultured Polymorphobacter sp. | reverse complement strand
CCTTGAATCACGATCACGCCAAAATGGGAATCCCGTTTATGGGTTCACGGCCTAAGTGTCGAGGCTTCAATACGAAAAGGTTGGGCACAGCAGCCAAAAGTTAATAATGTGTTGCATCAAAGACACGCTGCAGTCGTCACCCCCGATCGCGCAGAATGCGCCCCGCCTCGCGCTTCCAGTCGCGTGCCTTTTCGGTCTCACGCTTGTCGTGCAGCTTCTTGCCCTTGCCCAGCGCGAGCTCGACCTTGGCGCGGCCGCGGTCGTTGAAATAGATCATCAGCGGCACCAGCGTCATGCCCTGGCGCGTCACCGCCGCGTGGAATTTCTCGATCTGACGCCCGTGCAACAGCAGCTTGCGCGGCCTCTTGGGCTCATGGTTGAAACGGTTGCCCTGCTTGTATTCGGGGATGTTGGCGTTGACCAACCACATCTGCCCGTCCTTGAGCTCGGCATAGGATTCGGCAATCGAGCCCTCGCCGCCGCGCAGTGCCTTGACCTCGGTGCCGGCCAGCGCAATGCCCGCCTCGACAACATCCTCGATGTAGTACTCGTAGCGCGCGCGCCGGTTCTCGGCGACGATCTTGGCCTTGATGCCGGTGTTGACTTCGTTGCGCGCCACTAGGCAATCCCGGCGTGCGCCATGGCAGCGTCAACGGCGGCACGCGCCGGTGCGCCGGCAGGCGTCATCGGCAGGCGTAGTTCTTCGCGCATCCGGCCGACCTTGGCGAGCGCGTACTTCACCGGCCCCGGGCTGGCGTCGCTGAACAGTGCGGCGTGCAGCGGGAACAACTTGTCCTGCAGCACCAGCGCCGCGGCATAGTCGCCGCGCTTGCAGGCGGCCTGGAACGCCGCACACAGCGCCGGCGCGATGTTGGCGGTCACCGAAATGCAGCCATGGCCGCCCATCGCCATGAACCCCAGCGTCATGTCGTCATTGCCCGACAGCTGGACGAAATCCGGCCCGCAGGCGGCGCGCTGTGCCGATACGCGCGCGATGTTTCCCGTCGCGTCCTTGACGCCGATGATGGTGGGCAGTTCGGCCAGCCGCGCCATCGTCTCGACGCTCATCTCGACGACCGAGCGCCCCGGGATGTTGTAGATCAGGATGGGCAAAGCCGAAGCCTTGGTCAGCGCCTCGAAATGCGCATAAAGCCCGGCCTGGTTGGGCTTGTTGTAATAGGGGCAGACGACCAGCGCTGCGGTGGCGCCGACCTTTTCGGCATGGCGCATGTGCAGCGCCGCGGTGGCGGTGTCATTCGACCCGCAGCCGGCGATGACCGGCACGCGGCCGGCGGCGGCGCGCACCGTCACCGCGATGACTTCATTGTGTTCGTCAATGGTCATTGTCGCCGATTCGCCGGTGGTGCCGCACGGCACCAAGGCGCTCGAACCTTGTTCGATCTGCCAGTCGACGAATTTCTCGAACGCGCCGAAATCGACCGCGCCGTCCTTGAAAGGCGTCACCAGCGCCGGAATCGAACCATCAAACATCTTTATCTTCCTGCCATCCGACTTGCCCTTGGTGGCTGCACTTGCCACAACCGCTGCAAGCCGCCGTTACGCGAAAAGTGATATGAAGCCTAATTTCCGCTTGTCCAGCACTCTCGTCGCCGCAACGCTGCTGCTCGCCGTGGCCGGTGGCGCATTGGCCGCAACCGACGCGCTGCAGCGCAGCTATTACACCGCCAAGCTGGCCGACAACACCCGCAACCGCTTCAACACCGAACCGCTCGATCCGATGATGAGCCGGCCGTCGGATCCGACGCTCGACGCCGTCGTGCAATGGGACCGGCTGCGCC
>CALMPZ010000129.1 GCA_937871645.1 uncultured Polymorphobacter sp. | reverse complement strand
AGCGCGCCCTGCCCGCCGAAAATGCTGTCGCCGGCTTCGGGTTGCACAGCAGCGCGCGTCACGCCGCCGAGCCGCGCGACCGCCACCGGCGTCGCCCGGGCGTTGAGGCCCGTCGAAACATCGATCGCCGCCGACCACGGCGACTTGCGCGCTTCGCTGTCATTGGTCTGGTCGACAGCATCGACTTCGATCAACCCGAGCAGCGAATTGCCGGCAATCAGCCCCGGCGTTACCCATTTGCCGCTCGCATCGATGACGCGTGCGCCGGCGGGCACGGCAACGCCGGTACCGACCGCAACAATGCGCCCGTCGCGGATGACCACGGTGGCGCCGTCAACGGGCTCGGGATTGGCGACAGTGGCGACACGGCCACCGGTGATCGCAATGGTTTCGGCGTTGAGCGGCGCGGCAGCGACCAGCAAGGCCGCGACGGCGGCGGCCGTAGCGAACAACTTCACTTCACATCTCCCATGCCGGGCTGGCCGAGCTCGAAGTCGGTCATCGGGCGACGCTTGGGATCGCTGGTGTCGTACATCACCGCCCCATCGATCCAGACCTTTTCGGGCCGCGAATAGACGCTCAGCGGATCACCGTTCCACAGCACGACATCGGCCATCTTGCCGACCTCCAGACTGCCGGTCTTGTCGGCGATGCCCAGCCCCTTGGCCGGGTTGAGCGACACCCATTCCCAGATGACTTCGGGCGGAATATTGATGCCGGCACGCTTGCCGGCGGCAGCAGCCTTGGCGGCTTCCTGGTTGAGGCGCTGGATGCCGTTTTCATCATCCGAATGGACAATGGCGCAGGCCCCGGCGTTCTGCACCAGCGCGACATTCTCGCGGATGCCATCATAGCTTTCCATCTTGAAGCCCCACCAGTCGGCCCACATCGCCGAGCAGATGCCGTTGGCCTTGAGCAGGTCGGCGATCTTGTAGCTTTCGACAGCGTGGTGGAACGTCGTGACCTTGTAGCCGAACTCGTTCGACATCGCGATCGTGTTGGCCATTTCGTCGGCACGGTAGCAGTGGTTCTGCACGAGGATTTCGCCGTTCAAGACGCCCATCAGCGTCTCGTTGCCGAGCTCGCGGCGCGGCATATCACTCGGCTTGGCGGTGCCGGCGGCGACGCGCTTGTTATAGTCGTCCCATTTGCGCTTGTAGACGGCGGCATCCGACCAGGTCTGGCGGTCCGACGCGATATTGCCCATCCGCGTCGACGGCATCTGGTTGCGGTTGCCATAGACGCGCTTGGGGTTTTCGCCGCACGCCATCTTCAGGCTCATCGGCGCATCGGGGAACTTCATGTCCTGCGCGGTGCGGCCGAGCACGTTCTTCAGCGTCACGCCGCGGCCGCCGAACAGGTTCGCCGAGCCCGGCAGCACGTGCAAACTCGTCACGCCGCCCGCCAAGGCCCGCGTGAAGCCGGGGTCCTGCGGCCAGACCGAATGTTCGGCCCAGACTTCGGGGCGTGCCGGTGACGTCGCCTCGTTGCCGTCGCTGTTGGCGTCGACGCCGGGGCTTGGGTAGACGCCGAGGTGGCTGTGGATGTCGATGATGCCCGGCGTGACGTAGCGGCCATTCGCCTCGATGACCGTGGCATTCGCCGGCACGCTGACGGTCGTGCCGATTTCAGCGACCTTGCCGTTTTCGATGCGGATCTGGCCATTGTCGATACGTTTGCCGGCGCCGTCATAGATGGTGGCGCCGCGGATCACCGTCGTCACCCCCGGATAGGCCTTGTACGTCGACGGGAACGGCTTCACCGCTGGTGCCGACGCCGCGACATTGGCCGGCGGTGGAGCCTGTGTGGTCGTGCACGCGGCGGTGAGCAGCAAGCTCGCCAGAACAAGACTGCGCTTCATCAATTTACCCCGTGCATCCAGCGTTTGAGCAATGGCGAAATGGCGAGCAGCAGCACGCCGATGCCGACCGAAATCCAGCCGATGGTGTTGAACACCCCGACATAGGTCTCGAGGCTGACCTGCAGGTTGGTGACCTCGCCGCCGACGGTTTCGACGCTGGCGAACTGCGCGACGACACCCGCGACATATTGCGCGACGGCAATCGACAGGAACCACACGCCCATCATCATCGCGACGATGCGCGCGATCGACAGCTTGGTGATCATGCTCAGCCCCACCGGCGAGATGCACAGTTCGGCCATCGACTGGATAAGGTAGAGCATCGCCACCCAGCCCAGCCCGACCTTGAAGTCGTCACCGGCGAACTGCGCGCCGTACACCAGCACGAGGAAGCCCAGCCCGGCGCCCATCAGCGCGATGGCGAACTTGACCGGGATGCCGGGCTCCATGTTGCGCTTGGCAAGCCACAGCCACAACGCTCCGAACACCGGCGCGAGACCGACAATGAACAGTGCGTTGAACACCTGCACCTGCCCCGCCGGCACCAGATAGAAACCGAGGTCGCGGTCGGTGTTGCGGTCGGCGAAGAAGGTCAGCGAGCTACCGGCCTGTTCGAACAGCGTCCAGAACACCACGTTGAAGACGATCAGCACGAACGCCGCGACCATCATCTGGAATTCCTGGCGGGTGCCGGTGCGCCACGCCCAGATCGGAATGCCGATGACCGAAACGAAGAAGGTGAAGAACAGGAACTTGCCGAGGATCGGCAGCGACGCGATGTAACCGACGAAGCCGCTGCCATCCTTCGCGGCGGCAGCGGCGGCATCGGCGCCGTCCATCATGTTGCGGAACAGCAGCCAGACCACCGGAATGGCAATCAGCGCGCAGATATAGATGAGCTTGCTGCGGTCCGGCCCGGCGCTGACCGGCGGGTTGCCGTAATTGGCCAGCCGGCCACCATCGAACTGGAACAGCACCCAGCTGAACGCCATGCCGGCGGCCGCCAGCGCAAAGCCCGTCGACCAGCCGAAATACACCGCCACCAGCGGCAGCAGGAATTGCGACAGCAGCGCCCCGACGTTGATGCCCATGTAGAAGATGGTGAACCCCGAATCGCGGCGGCGGTCGCCGTCCTGATAGAGCGAGCCGACCATCGTCGAGATATTGGGTTTGAAGAAGCCGTTGCCGACGGTGATCACCGAAAGCGCCGCCAGCATCAGCAGCACGTGGAAGTTCGACCGCTCGGCGCTCGACACGAAATCGCTACCGGCGACGGTCTGCGCGGTGCTGCCATCGGCGCGGTTGAGCGCGATCGAGCCATCGGCCTGACCGTCGATCTGCAGTTTTTCGCTGCCGATGGTGATGTACTGGTTCTGGTCCTCGCCGGTCTTTTCGACGACGACTTCATAGCGCTGGCCGCCGACGGTCGCGAACGGCTTGGCCGCTTCGCCGCCGAACGCCAGCGTCAGATAGCCGATCGACATCAATATCGCGCCGAGCTTCACCGCGCGTTTCGAGCCGAGATAGCGGTCGGCGAGCAGCCCGCCGAACAGCGGCGTCAGATAGACCAGCGAGGTGAACGCGCCATACAGGCCGTTCGTCGTCGAGTCGCTGAACAGGAAATGGTCGGCAAGGTAGAGCGTCAACAGCGCCCGCATGCCGTAGAAACCGAAGCGTTCCCACATTTCGGTGGTGAACAGTCGTGCCAATTGGCGCGGATGGCCGAACCAGGTTTCCCCTGCGGCCGCTGCCTTGGTTGCCATTATTCCCCTATCTTTAAGCGCTACACGGCGCACGTTGACTCGGGCGCGTTAGGTAACACACTAGCGTGGCTTTCGCGGAAAGGAAGGGGCCGCGCTGCCACGATGCGCCGTGTTGACCACTGGCGCCGCGCCGACAGCGATGCTAGCCCCGCCAACATGGATAATTTCAACGATATCTCGTCGCCGCGCGCGCTGCTGGCGACCCGCCGGTCGGGCAAGGCCCGCGACATGGTCGCGCCCGGCCCCGACGCCGCGCAACTTGCGGCCATGCTCGCCATTGCAGCGCGGGTGCCCGACCATGGCAAGCTGGCGCCATGGCGCTTCATCACCGTCGCGCCCGAAGCGCGTGCGGCGTTCGCGGTGCTGCTGGAGACTGCCTATCGCCACGAGCACGCGGCACCCGGCGCCACCGAAATCGAAGCGATCCGCAGCTTCGCGCATCAGGCACCGTGCCTGGTCATCATCGTCAGCCAGCCGCTGTCGGCCAGCCATATCCCGCGCTGGGAACAGGAGCTTTCGGCGGGCGCGGTGGCGATGCAGCTGTGCAACGCCGCGCCGGCCT